>JAHEEQ010000148.1 GCA_024640585.1 Micrococcales bacterium | reverse complement strand
TTCCAATATCGCTTTGACCATGAATGATTTGGCGTTGCAGATTTGAAACATCAACAGTGTCGAATTCGACAATGCCCAAAGTGCCAACACCTGCAGCTGCTAGATACATCAATGCTGGTGACCCAAGTCCACCTGCGCCAACACATAAAACTTTCGCATTCTTCAAGCGCTTTTGTCCTGCCATTCCATAATCAGGAATGATCAAGTGACGGCTATAGCGAATTACTTCATCTACATTTAATGATTCGGCTGGCTCAACAAGTGGTGGCAAATTCACGAATACTCCTTATTTGCATCAAATCTGATGCACAGGAGGTAAGTTTATTGAACTTTAAATTACAGCAACTCGCGCTTTATGAGCTGACGGAAAGCGAGCCAACCCGGAATGGTTGGAAGCCAAAATGAGAGTAAGCGGTAGAGCAAAACTGCAGAAAGCGCGATACCAGCATTCACACCTGCTGCTACCAAACCCGCGGTCATGACAGTTTCCATTGCACCGATACCGCCAGGGGTTGGAGCGGCCATACCTAATGTTGAGCCCGCTAGGTAGACCAGAGAAATGGCTGCCCAACTTCCATTGCCATCAAATGCTCTAACAGAAGCAACGAGGGCAACACACAAAGAAACATTCATAAGGATCATGCCCGAAATTCCAACCACTAATTTCAATGGGCGCTGACCAAGGGTGACAAATCGCGGAAGTACTTCTGTGATTCGAGGACGCGCAAAATCTACTATGTATTTGCGAATAAAAGGCAGTGGCAAAACAATTATTGCGACGAGTGCAAATACGCCGAACGCAATGACTGCTTCGCGTGGCGGTTCGAAAATGAAGTTTTGTTCAGACCCTGCTGCGACACCTGCTGCAAAGAGCAAGAAAATATGAACTACAAAAGCCAACACTTGTGAAACTGCAATAGTTGCACCAGTTGCGGCTGAACTCAATCCACTTCTTTGTAAATAACGTCCGTTTACAGCCACGCTTCCTAATGCCGGTGGTGAGACTAAAGTTACGAATGCGCCTGCAATCTGCACTTGCACTGTTCGATAGAACGGCAATTTTTCAAGTACAAAACCATCAAGTGTCATTGCGGATCCAACAAACATCGCGAACACAGCAACAGCAGCGACAGCTACCCATTGCCAATCTGCGTTTGCAAAAATCTCAACCAGATTTACATTTGCAAGTTGACCGAGTAATAAATAACCCGCAACAAAAGCTGCGCCAATGGTTAGAGCTTTACGTGGCTGTATTCTTTCAATTTCAACCTGTGCAATTTCTTCACCTGGTGCTAGCTCTGCAATTGCTTCACGCACATTGCCAAGAAGTTCTTTGTTTTTGCGCAGTGATTTGCGATTTTCTTGGCTTAGCGCGAACTTTTGAAGTGCTGGAAGTGCAGACATAACGGCACTTTTACCTAGCACTTTCGCTCCAACTCGAATTGCATCTGCAGGAGTAGAAAGTTCAGAAAGGGCTATCGCCATGTCCGCGATGTCAATCCGAGCTTGCAAATCACTCATCGCAACCGTGCCACTAGTGATATGAACCATGGTTACAACGCCATTTTTCCCGATCAATAGATGTTCGGCAGAAAGTCCGCGGTGCGCGATTCCAGAATCGTGAATCTGTTTAAGACCAATCCAGGCTGCTTTCAAAGTTTTTTCGGAAATTGATTTTCCTTGCGAAATTAAATCCGTACCTGAAACCCCATCAATCCATTCGTAAACCAAGACTGTTGCATCGTCGCCAATCCGACGGACTAAATGCAGTTGCGGAACCGGAGCACCAGCATTTGTTGCTGCCAACGCCATCAGAGAAGATCGCTCGACAGCTTCGCGCATCGACCAGCCGCCGAGTGCTTCACTATCTCTTAGACGCAATGAACGCCACCAGCGAGGCAAAATGCCAGCACCTTCTAGATCGCGGTCAAACACAACTACAAAGAGTCGTTCACCATCTTTAGTGGTTGCTTGGTATCTACGTCCGTGTTTTGTAGAGTCAATCGCACGCAACATATGGATTTGTATTCCAGCTTCACTTAATGAGTTTGCAATTGCCAAACCTTTTGGTCGCACTGTTGGTGTACCTATTGCATATCGAAATGCCAAACCAACTGCATAACCTGATAAAAGTGAAACCACCAATGCAGTAACTGTGAAACCGCCAGAGATACTGTCTGCAATCATGGTACTTGCTAATATGAAAGTGGAGAAAGTGCTGAGTTGTCCTCGTAATCTCGCAACTGTCACAAATGCGACCACACCAGCAAACAAAGGTTGTAGTGGAACAGCAGTTCTATCCAAAGTTCCAGAAAGTGCGTACCAAAAATCTTGCGAACCCAAATCTCGTGCAGAACTAATTGCAACCGTGATTACTAAAGATGCGGCCACAAACGCTGCGATTGATTCACCAAGCAAACGTGCTCGCTTTGCGTTTAGTAATGCGAAGGTGATTACAAGTGGTAGGGCAAATTGGCCAAAACCAGATATTGAACTTAGAGCTAAAGCGATAACGGCGGGCAGTTTTGCTGCCGAACTTGCCACGTCCTGATCGATACCACTAAAGGTTGATAGGGCGATGGTGGCAATTGCCAAGACTGATGCAATTCCGACGAGGGCGGCCACGAACCTAAATAGGTCGACTGGCCGTCGCACTCTGCGGGTGATGACCCCGTCTTCAATCACCAGGGTGTGCTGTGCCTCTTTGCTCACGGGCAGATACTCCCATTAGGACCTAATGCAGACGAAATTTAAGCGTGGGAATTGGCTCATGGGTCAGGTCAGGCGGTTAGTTTCGTGCTGTGAGTTCACCTATTTCCCATATCCAGCCCGCAAAGCCAACCCCAAAATGGGTGCTTGAGCGCAAAGCTCTAGAACCTTCCGAAGCGAAGTCGTTAGACGAATTTCAAGAGGTTGTGGCAAATCATCGTCACGGAGCAATGCTTGTTCTTGCAGGTCCTGGAACCGGAAAAACCGCAACCCTTACCGAAACTGTGGTTCGCATAATCAATGAAGGTGAAATTGAAGCCAGTGAAATTTTAGTTCTAACTTTTGCTCGCAAAGCGGCTGAAGAAATTCGCGACCGAATTGTGGCTCGGGTTGGATCTGGAAAACTTCCTGCCGTTAGTACTTTGCACGCACTAGCACTTTCAATTGTTCGCGAGTTTTCAAACACAGATGTAACTGAGTTAAAACTAATGAGTGCTCCTGAGCAAGAACTTGTAGTGCGTGAATTAGTTAATTTTACTGTAGAGCAATCGCTAGAAAACAATTCATTTGGTTGGCCAGCAATGTTGGATCAAGCTATTCACACTCGCGGAATGAGTGTGGAAATTCGAAACGCAATGGCTCGCGCGCGGTCGCTTAATCTTGACGAAGCACAATTAGCAAAACTCGCAGTAGGGAATGACGAATGGTCTGCTGTTGCGCGTCTCATGGCTCGCTATTTGGAAGATTTAGATATTCGAGTTATGACTGACTACAACGAACTAATTGTCAGAGCACTGAATATTTCAAAAGACCCGCAATCAAAAAAAGTTTTACAAAATCGCTACCGAGTGATTGTGGTAGATGAATATCAAGATACAGATCCATTGCAAGTCGAAATACTGCAAAACCTTGCATCAAAGGATGCTTGTTTGATTGCAGTTGGCGATCCCGACCAATCTATTTATGGTTTTCGCGGCGCTGATTCCCGTGCTGTTATGAATTTTGGTGCTGATTTTGCGTATATGAATGCTTATTCAGAACCTCGGGTAGTTCCACTCCTTGTCACACGCCGGTTTGGTGAAAACATTCGAGCGGCTTCCGCAAATTTAATTAAACGCAACAATTCCACAGAAATTCCTGGTCTTGATAAACA
>JAHEEQ010000145.1 GCA_024640585.1 Micrococcales bacterium | reverse complement strand
ACCCAAGGTGTTCATCGCAGCAAGATCAACTGAGGAATACAGTCAGCACCGCACCAAAGAATTGCGTTTTGCTCAAATCGAGCTCCTAAAGTTTTAGATGCTTCCAGAGATAGTCCAAAAACCAAATAACTTGGCTCACCTGGCCACTGATTGGATGAGTGCTTTCCCATGCCGTCTGCAAATGTCAGACTTCTGCGCTTGAGTTCATCAATTAATGTTTTGTTGCGCTTAGCGTTATCCGCTTCAACAACGACATCGCTATATGGGTTGTAGGCTGTAATAAATGCACTGCAATCTGAGCCCCGACACCTGTGCTCCGATTGCAAACTTTTATTGAACTGCCCCACTCGAAGCACAAAATCGTGCTCCCCTCGCACGAAATATTCCGTCTCAAGGTAGGCTTGAACGGTATCGGGGTTGATACTTGAATCAGAAAACAAAAAACCCTCCGTTTTTATGGGAGGGCCGACGCAAACCCGTTTGGTTGCTTCCTTAGAAGCCACATCCGCTTTAGCGATCCACCTTGCCCGGGCGGGCAGGTTGGCATGGGCGTCGGCCCAATTCGTAATGTGCTTACAGTCTAGCACAGTGAAGACACAAACCAAGTCAAATTAACTTAACTGTCACTCAAGCAGTAAGTCTCCTCATCCATTTTTTCCTTAGTGATTTGGTCTCTGGTGCTTTCTCTATCTCTCGGCAAACCGTCATGAAATACGAGCCGATCTCACCTTGGTGAACTTGCACGTACCCTTTGCGGAGCTCAGGACCACCACATGGAGCCCACTCTGCAGAGAAACTCCATAACTCGAAATTTGTACCTGTACTGTCTAGAAATTTTCTCCACCCTTTGTTTAGATGACCAAAGGGAAGAACAGGCACGGCACCCAAAGGGTCTCGAATAATTTCACGCTCTTCAATTTCTTGGACGGTTAATTTTTCTATGAGATTTCTTCGATGCATTTCAAAAATAGGCTCCTCCGGCCATCCCGTTTTCTCGCGTTGAAATAAGCCCCCATGCTCTTTCAACTTTAAGAAAAGAAGCCCAGGCCATACGAGAGCCCCAATCGCAAAGAAAAGTATCGGGGCAATGAACTCACTCATAACAACTTCAAAATAGTGAGGTTTGTGCACAGCCGTAGATCGCAATATATTTTTCAATGCATCATCGTTTTTCTTTTCATGCCACTTGTTCTCAAAAAACATCCAGACAGATAGGAGCAGCCCCAACCCTAAATACAAATGCACGTAGCTCATAACTACTCCTTAGACTTTTCACTGAAGATGGTCATTGCTGCTACGCCATAACCATCTGGAGCATCAAGATCTGCGGTTCCATTTTGTTTTATGGTTTGCTGTGTAACAACACCGCGTTCAATCGTCAGCAATAGATCTCGCTCGTAAGTGCTGCCATATCCCATGTGCACATATTCAAGTTGACGCCCCTGAGGGAGGCGAATCTTTCCGCTGAACCAATGCGCAAACACTCGACGACTGAATCCAGGAAATACCGTCTCAAGACTAGCTTTTCGCCCACCTTCAAGACTGCCATTCAATCCAATCAGATACAACCGGTCAGCAACGATCTCCCACGATCCAACATACCCTCTCCAAAGTGCGGTGCAATTCATCTCAAAATTTGGTGACTCACCACCCATTAAAAAATAGTCAGATAGTGGATTAGTACACATTGCATATTCTTCGCCTTGGTATCGAAGGCGTTCAGGAATTTGTGCTGTCATCTTTGTCTTTCTGTTTTGTTTAGACGCTATTAGCAAAACTAGTTGTTAGCTCAAACGCGGCAACGCTCAACAACTTCTAGCTCCAATGCAGATTGAAATTGAGCCTGCAAATCTTCACTTGAAACACAAATTCGCACTAACTCAAGTGGTGCGCTGTTGATTGAAAATAAATTAAGAGCCTTGGCAGTAATCCTTGCCGCGAGCATTGCTGGAAATTTAAATGTGCCAGTACCAATCGCAGGCATAGCCAGTGACTTAATCCCGTTTTCTTTAGCTACACGCAGTGCTGATGTAATCGCAAAAGACATGTACCGCTCAGGCTCAGCGTTGTTGATGTAGTGTGCAGATCGGACATGAATTACCCATTTGTTCGGCAAATCAAATCCTGGAGTAATTAGTGCACCTCCAAGCTCAAGGGGGGCAAACGGTTTGCAATACTCCTCCAGCTTCGGCCCTGCGCCAGAGTGAATCGCACCAGCAACTCCAGACCCAAGTCTCAGATTAGCGTTCGCAGAGTTGACTACAGCCTCAAGATCAGGCTGTTTGATGATGTTGCCCACCACGACTTCCACTTGCATTACTCACTCCAATTGTTTGTTGGGCTAAGTGTGATGCGCTCAAGGCTCAAGGGATGAGCCTGCGAAACCAAATTGATTTACTGGTAAAAAACACAGGCCACTAGCTCACCCTAGTAGCCTCAGACTCAAGAAACTGTAGCCACTGCAATTTATAAGGCGAAGATCATGCTACTTTCAGTCTTACTGATATGGGCGGAACTAATCATGGCCATCGGCCTAATAGGCCAACCAACAGCTCAGCACTCAGAAGGAGGCATTAGCGCTCTGAGCAAAAAGGAACGGCAAAGAACCATGTCTGAGGTGCGTTTCATACAGATGGAGTTTGGGGTCGAGTACAACCCAAAGAAGCTGAGCAGGAGAGAAAAATTGTCCTTGGCACTGACAAATGCTATCTCGGATAGCCAATAATCTATCAAAACAAGTAGAAAACATGAGTGAAATTGATCGTCTCTACAGCTACAGAACTTTGCTTACTGGTCGGCGAGCCGTCCCGCGCGATGAAATCCTAAGTAAGCTTGAAATTAGTCCAGCTACATTCAAACGCGATATGGCAAAGTTGAGGGACAGACTCAACATGCCGATCGTATTTGATCGAGATCTTGGTGGTTATCGAATTGAACGACTAGATTCACGCGAAGAACTTCCTGGCCTATGGTTTAGTCAGGAAGAAGTACTCGCATTGCTCACAATTCAAAATATGCTGGATCAACTTGAGCCAGGCCTATTAGGTCCAAAGCTTAAGCCCTTGCAAAAACGCTTGGACGAAATGCTGAGCAGTCAGGGATTAGATCCTCAAACTTTGTCCCAGCGTGTAAGACTAGTTCATGCAGGTAAGCGCCGCCTACATCTGAAGTCTTTTGAACAAATTGCAAAAGCACTTTTTGAGCGCAAGCAAATCACGATAGAGCATTTAAATCGACAAAATGGGAATTCAGTTGCACGAGTCATTTCGCCACAACAACTCGTTCACTACCGTGACAATTGGTATATAGATGCTTGGTGTCATCTCCGAGGCGGAATCCGAAGTTTTGCAGTTGATGCGATATCCACATGCGAATTACTAAACAAGGATGCAAAAGACATTGATCTCATTGCGATGAGACACCAACTAGATGGTGGCTACGGCATATTTGGAGGAACTCCTACTTCCTGGGCTAATTTGAAATTTTCACAAAAACGAGCGGACTGGGTTAAAAATGAGATGTGGCACCCAGACCAAAGAGCAGAACTCTTGCCAGATGGCAGTTTCAGCCTACGTATCCCGTACTCTGATGAGCGAGAGTTAGTTGGCGATATCCTTCGTTATGGGCCTGAGGTCGAAGTCTTGGAACCAAAGAAACTTCGAAATCAGATTAAATCTGAAGTAGAAAAAACACTCAAGGTTTACAGCGCACCATCGGACTAGTTCATCCAAATGCAAAATTAGCCTCAGGATCTTGAACTCATGAACCAATCAGTCGGAACGCGGAAAATTGGAAAACGGATTCTAGATGAAATTTATGTGCACCGCGATGCTGTTCATCTAATTGAATCCACTACCTTTCATGAGTTATTGGAGACCACACTTGCACT
>JAHEEQ010000143.1 GCA_024640585.1 Micrococcales bacterium | reverse complement strand
CACACGACGGATTTCTTGTGCTGAAAGTGTTTTGGCTTGCTTAGACATGAGTGCTCTCCTAAATGTAAACTTTTCAATGTCTAAAGCATAAATTCTTTGTTTTTTAATTCCTACCTCTTTTTGGCTTTGTTGTTTCAAGTTGTTTTCCTTAATGATTTCAACGACTTAGCGTGTGAATACGAAAAAACCAAAGCTAATAGCAAAAAGCTTTGGTTCTTTATTTATGGAAAAAATTGTGGGATTTATGCAACTTAGATTGTTTACGCTTTTAAAGCTCTACACGCTATTTTTTACTGTGCCAGCTACCCAATGCTTCGCTCAGTGCATTTAAGCGTTTGTAGCTTGTTTTAGCGTGTCAGTTCTGCCCTACTGCTTTTGATTTGCTTTGTAGCTATTTAAATATGATGTGTACTGCTCATTGTTTGAGTGTTTTCTCTACTACTTTAGTTAAGTTTCATTGTTTGTGTGTTTGATTGCTTGTTTGATGTTTGTTTTAGACATAGCTACGCCATTAAGCATATTTCTATGCTTTCAACCATCAACCGCAAGCGTCACTGGGACAGGAATGCTTAACTACGGCAGGTAAAGATTTTTCATATCTTTACCGTCCAGTTTCTTTGTGATGTATGTGAGCCAACCCTCGTCAATCAAGTCGAGTTTGTATCTGTATTTTTCTACCAAAATATCTGCGTCTGCGTCATATTTTGGATTTGCAATTTCGAAGTCGCCGCTTAATTCAATTGCTTTATGTACAGCCCTAACAAATTGCTTAATTGGAATTTTCTCTGGTCTGCGAATGGCAAAGTGAGTGTGCAAATCAATTAGTTCCTGCTCACCTTCTGTCACCATAACAATGTCTAAACGCTTGTTGTTGCGTTTGTAGGCTTGCTTGTATGTGAGCCTGTTTAAAAGCTCAACAAATCTGCTACTGACAGCGCACAGTTCTTCGTAATTTAATTGTCTAAATATCCTTTTATCTTCACCAAATTTTTGGGGACTATGCTTGAAATATACTTTTTTGGGCATCAGCGTCAAACCCATGTCAAAACGCGTTTCACAGCCCTTGCCAAGCCAATCAGCAAGCACCTGCCTACGTGACAGCCTGTCATAGCCCTTTTGCTGGCATCTCTCCTGTATTTCCTGCAATTTGCTCATACGTTTATTTATACAAACCAAAGAAAAGAAGATGGCTTTTTCAGGTTGCCCTATAGACATTTTGGTTATATAGTTTGTTTTTTAAATACCAAAAGGTGATATATGACAGTCTTTTCAAAGCTTAAGTTGGTTGCCAGCAAGAAAGAGCGTAACGTTAGTCCAGTCGTAGCTCGCAGAAACAAACTTGCAGGAAAAATTGACGAGCAATTACTGTTTGCTACTGCACAGCGAGATGGACAGATTTATGCTCCAAAACGGTTAAAGAACGTCATTGACAAAGCAACTGGTGAACGAAAAACAATTGAAGCGACAAAGCGTATTAAAGAATGGTACTGGACGAACAGTACAGGCAAAATCCATCTGTCTGTTCGCTACGGAAGCAAAACACTGGAATTGGCTAAAGGCAAAAACGCTATCGAATTGAACTCTGGAGATGAGTTGCTTACGACAATGGTAACGCTGAAAGAAGCTGTTATTGCAGGTGAATTAGATGATGCCATCGCTCAAGCAAGCGACAAACTGAAAGCAGGATTCACCAAATAAAGAGATTTTGATTTCACCCAAAGCTCCATTTAGGTTTACTGATAAGTAAGTTTGAATGGAGCTTTATTATGACTATAAATGAATTACGTGGGTTTACATCAACAATCAAACCAGCCGCGCCGCTGACACCAGCTAAGGCAAAAATCGACTCACTAAAGCGCACCAAAGATGCAGCCGCTAAGAATTTGAAAGCGGAGCGAGATAGGCAGAAACTGGCAAAGGCACAGCACACCATTGCCGCTGTAACCACGTCTATGCCTAAGATTTGACGTCGCCGCCACACAAGCTGTCGTTTTCTATTCTGTTTGCGGCACGGTTTAACGGAAATCTAAACCGCCGCTGTAGGGCTTTTTTGACGTCTTTTAGCTTTCAATTTGCTTCAGTACTCACTTGTCAGCATCAACACCCAAAACTCACCCGTCCAACAGCCGTAGAGTGTGATGGCAGATAGTGGGAAATCTGTGTACTCAATCTTCTGCTTTGCTAACACCCTACCGTTGCCAGCTTCAATTGATACAGATGCTGATTGGTTTATTTTTGTGAGTTTTAGGCAAGTGAACCAATCTTTGTTGCTATCAACACAGCTCAAGTGCGATGCGTACACATCAAACAACCAAAAGCACTCTGCGGCTTCAGCAAGGTAGCGTGAACCCTCTGTGAGCAATACAGTACGGGTCAATCTGGCTAACTGATCACAGCCTGTGAACTGTTTCAAAGTTGTCAGCAATTCATTTTCTTCAACCATTTCTGTGTTCCTTTAAGTGTGAACACAGTATTAGTTCTAAGCATCAAATGGACAACCTGAGCCCCGCCAATTTGGCGGTGTATCAATAGCCTACTCACTTGGCTTTGATTGGCTTCTTAGCAGTCGTTTTCTTAGGGGCTGATTTTCTGGCTAACAACTCAGCCTTCTTCTTTGCTTGTGCTGACTGATAGATTTCTTCAACGGTTGAAGTTGAAGCAATTCTTCGTCGTGTTTCTTGTCCACGCAATTGCTCTGTTGCTTCAATTACTTTCAGATGACTGTAGTGACGCTCAATCATCAGCACACTTGTACCCATCTGTTTGGCAAGCGTGTGAATTGGCACTTTATCGTGCGTCAGTGCCAGCGTTGCGTATGTGTGACGGAAACTGTAGAACACACGGTTTTGCTCAGTCTTTGGGTCGTACAGCAAGTTGTGCTCATCCAAGTAACGCTCAAACATATGTTGAAACGCAGGACTGACGTCTTGCTTCTTTTCTTTTGTACGCAACACGTAGTCATCATTGTTTGGCGTCACAACATCTTTGAACGGATCAATGATGTTATTTCTGACGCCATACACACGACGAGCAATTCGCTCCAGCACTTTGACAGTTGGCTGTCTTCCAACGATTTCACGTGTACCCGTCTTACCCGTAACAATTAACTCAACGCCCCTGTTCAGATCCGTTAGAACAATCTCTTCTTTTTCACCATCATCTCCAACGACGAACTCACCTGTGTGCGTTTGTTTTGGATTCATAGTGAACTTGATCTGTTTCCATTTCAAATTCATCAACTCTTTGCCAGGTCTTGCCCCTGTGTCAATTAGCATTTCAGAATAGTCACGCATTACTTTGCGCATCTCTTTGCTGTGTGCGTTACGTGCTCGTTCAATCCACGCTTCAAAGTTGTTGATGACAGCCTGTATCTCTGTCAATGTGAAGGCTGGATGACGTGTGCTCTTCTTACCTTTCGCCTCAAGTTTTGGACGATTGAGGTCAGTTAAAAAGTTACGCAGAACAGCCTCATCAAACACCAAGTTCAGTGCGGCGTTGTGACTGAGCATCGTGCTGTTACTTGGAATTCTCTCCATCATTCGTATGCGTTCAGCATCCAAATAGTCCAATGCCGTACTGTCAATGTTTGTTATCAGTCTGTTGCCCAAAATTGGGATCAGGTACTCATTGATGATGCGTATGTAATCTTTAAACGAGACTTTGCCATCACCGTTGGCAATCTTCTGCTCCATACGCTGGATAGCAAGTTTTGCAACATCCCTAAACTTGCGTGTGATGACAGGCAGGTTGTCGTGCTTGCGAATTTCTGCACGAATCCTGAGAGTCTTGGCTACTTCTTTGGCATCCTTCAACTTGCGTTCTTTAGTTGAAGCCCGTTGCCAAACACCATCAACTTTGTAGCGGCATTGCCAAATTGAACTGCGCTCACGCCGGTAAACGACGATT
>JAHEEQ010000074.1 GCA_024640585.1 Micrococcales bacterium | reverse complement strand
ATGCAATTGCACCACCCCAAGCATTCACACGCTCATCGTCATCCTTCAAACCCAACATGCGCAGCACGGCCAAGCCCTGTGCTGCGAATGCCTCATTGAGCTCAATGACATCGATTTGATCTAAGGTCAAACCGGTTTGCGCCAACACCTTCTCAGTTGCAGGAGCTGGTCCGATACCCATCACTCGTGGTGCAACACCCGCCGCTGCCATGCCTACAACACGGGCTTTAGGGGTTAAGCCGTACTTTGCGACCTCAGCCTCACCGGCGAGCAACACAGCACAAGCACCATCATTCACACCTGATGCATTCCCCGCGGTGACACTACCGTCTGGTCGCACAACACCCTTAAGCTTGGCCAGTGCTTCCAAGCTAGTTTCACGTGGGTGCTCATCCTTATCGACAACGATGGGGTCTCCCTTTTTCTGGGGAATCGTGACGGGAACAATCTCTCTTGCAAGATGCCCTGCCTTTTGAGCTGTCACTGCTCGCAACTGACTGTTCATCGCCATGCGATCTTGAGCTTCACGCTCAATCTTGTAATCAACTGCAACGTTTTCAGCAGTCTCAGGCATGGAGTCCACGCCATATTTTTCCTTCATCAATTTATTGACGAATCGCCAACCAATTGTTGTGTCGTAGACCGCGTTGTTTCGACTGAAGGCGCTTTCTGCTTTAGGCATTACAAACGGCGCACGGCTCATGCTCTCGACACCGCCCGCAATCATCAGACCCGCCTCACCTGACTTAATCGCGCGTGCTGCAGTGCCAATCGCATCAAGACCAGAGCCGCACAAACGGTTCACCGTAGATCCTGAGACTTCCATTGGCAAGCCTGCAAGCAAGCTACTCATACGGGCAACGTTACGGTTGTCTTCACCAGCTTGATTGGCACAACCGTAGATGACATCGGTCACAGCAGTCCAATCGACTTGTGGATTGCGATCCATCAATGCTTTGATGGGAATAGCGCCTAAGTCATCTGTACGGATAGAGCTCAGTGCGCCACCATAGCGACCAAAGGGCGTGCGAATTGCATCGCAAATAAAAGCATCTTGATTATTTTTATTCATTCTCAAATTCCTATAACAAAACTTCTAAGTTACAAAGCTCATAGCCATAACCTGCCTCGTGAACAAGCTGCGCCAAATCAGCATTCAATTTTTCATGATCTTGATTTCGAGCCCAAAACACTGGACCCCCCTCCCAACGAGGGAAGCCATACCCTTGTGTCAAAACAACATCAATGTCTTCCGGCCTTTTCGCGACACCGTCCGCGAGCAACAATGCAGCTTCATTGACCATTGCTAATAGTGCACGTCTTTGAATTTCTTCTCGCGATAACGTTCGTCGCTGCACGCCACGATCATGACTAGCTTGTTCAATTAATTGCCGAACTTTTTTGTCGCTCTCAGCAGACTTTTTACCATCTGAATAAACAAAATATCCAGCGCCTGTTTTTCTGCCAAGACGTCCTTGCTCACATAGCCCGTCCAGAATGGCAACATAGCGCTCACGTGGGTCCCTTTTATCGGCTTGAGCTTTACGCATACGCCATGCGATATCTAAGCCGGAGAGATCCGCCACAGCAAACGGGCCCATGGCAAATCCCATATCCGTTAAGGCCTTATCCACGTCCTCCGGCCAAGCGCCATCTTCCAACATAAATTCGCATTGGCGACGATATGCGTTGTAAATTCGGTTGCCAATGAATCCAAATGCATTGCCACAAAGAACAGGGGTTTTCTTTAGACGAGTACCTAAACTCATCGCTGTAGCAAGTACTTCCGCTGAAGTCTTTGCACCTTGAACAACCTCTAATAATTTCATCACATTTGCAGGGCTAAAGAAATGCAACCCCACAACATCTTGTGGACGTTTAGTCGCCTCTGCAATTGAATCGACATCTAAGTAAGACGTGTTCGTCGCTAGTACCGCACCTTGACGTGCATATTCATCTATTTTTTTGAAAACTTCGCATTTGACTGACAGATCTTCAAACACAGCTTCAATGACAAGATCAACATCGCGAAGAGTTGTCCAATCAATTGACGTTATCAAATGCGATTCATTTTTTGCCGCTTGAGTGGCTTTAACTTTTCCACTTTGAACACGCTCGTGGTAATGACTTCGAATACGTTCGCGACCACGATCCAATGCTTCTTTGTTTTGCTCTAACAAAAGAACATGCAAACCAGAATCTAATGCTGCGATGGCAATACCGGCTCCCATTGTTCCAGCGCCAATCACAGCAATCTTATTAATGTCTCTGGAGCGAGAGTTCAATTCAGAAGGCAGGTGACTGGCAGCGCGCCCCGACTTAAACAAGTGCCGCAGTGCCAAAGCAGGTTTCGATGAAAGCAGCATCAGAAATAACGCTCGCTCGACCTTCATTCCCTCTTCAAGCGGCAATTTACAGGCAGATATCGCATCAAGAATTGCGCCATATGCAGGTTGCAATCTCTGACGATCACTAAGTTTTGATCTTCGCAACTCAACACGTTCATCTACAGTGGACGAAGGAAGTGGCAATCGTATTTCGTCAGGAAAAGAATTCTTAGCGTCACTCAATTGCAAAACTTGACGAATCGCTTCTGTCTCAAGATCGTCATCTACAATTTTTGAGAACAAGCCAGTACAAAGAGGATCTGTCACAGCCAAAGCTTGACCAGACAGAAGAACTGATATGGCTGAATCAACGCCAATAATTCGTGGCAAGATTTGAGTCCCACTTGAGCCAGGAATCAGTCCCAAATTTATCTCAGGAAATCCAACTCGCGTCGAAGTCAATGCAATACGTTGATGACAAGCCAAAGCAAGTTCTAAACCCCCGCCAAGCGCAACACCAGCAACGGCAGCAACCACCGGTTTTGTAGAGTTTTGGATCGTAGAAACGACGGTTCGAAGTGTTGGTTCAGAAAACTGAAACTCCGTACCGAATTCGGAAATGTCTGCACCAGCTGAAAATGCTTTCGAATTGCCAACTAAAACAATACCTTTTACAGCATCACTCGCTTGAGCCAACTCCAACATCTGCACAATATGGTTGCGTAGAACATGCCCTAGGCTGTTAACAGGCGGGTTATTTAACGCAATAACTGCGACCTCATTTTGGATAGAGAACATATTTTTCTTTTAAGACTTATCAATCAGAGCGCATTAACTGCTTCCCAATGACAAGCTGCTGAATTTGGGTAGTACCCTCATAGAGTCGAAGTAATCGGACATCACGATAGAAACGCTCTACCTTGTAGTCATTGATATATCCAGCACCACCATGAACCTGAACCCCACGATCGGCAACACGTCCGACCATCTCAGTGGTAAACATCTTTGCGCATGATGCTTGCATGCTGACCTCGGGATTCGAAACACCAAGAGGCTTATCGTCATATCGGCGTGCCACGTCTTGCACCAAACTCCATCCAGCTAAGAGCTCAGCTTGACTGTCGGCAAGCATCGCTTGCACTAGTTGAAAATCACCAATTCTTTGACCGAATTGCTTACGCTGCTGAGCATATGCAATGCTTTCTTTAAGGATGCGATTTGCCATTCCACAAGCGATTGCAGAAATGTGCAACCGTCCTCGGTCTAAGACCTTCATAGCAGTTTTGAAGCCTCTACCAGGAATTCCACCAATGATGTTTTCCGATGAAACTTGTACGTTGTCTAAATTGACATCACACGTTTTCGTACCGCGTTGTCCCATTTTTTTATCAGGCTTACCAAGGGATAACCCCTCGGAATTTGAAGGAACAATAAATGCCGAAATACCGTTTGCTCCTTCACCATCAGTTCGCGCCATTAACGTGAACGCACCTGCCCTTGGTGCATTCGTTATGTATCGTTTGTTTCCGTTCAAAACATAGTGATCACCATGGAGAACACCACGAGATTTCATAGATGCTGGATCTGACCCAGCATCAGCTTCAGTGAGAGCGAAAGCGACAATTAAGTCACCTGTAGCGATGTCTGGTAAGTATTTTTCTTTCTGCTCAGCGGTCCCATCCATCAAAATCCCTTGAGATCCGATGCCGATATTCGTTCCAACAACTGAACGAAATGCGAGAGCCGTATGACCTAACTCATAAGCCACTTGGCACTCTTGAGACATTGAAAGCCCAATGCCACCATACTCCTCAGGAATTGACAGGCCGAACAGGCCCAACTCCTTCATGTCCTCAATAATCTGCTGAGGAACATCATCGTTTTCCTCTACTTGGTCTTCTGCTGGCATCAGACGATCACGCACAAATCTGTGCACAGTCTCGTTAAGCAAGCGAAAAGTTTCTTCGTCTAATGCCATTTCTTGACTTTCTTATTTCGAATCTGAAATCAAAGAGAAATGCTCTACATGTGGAGCTTCCGAAAAATAGTTGCCTACCAGTGCTCGCCATTCAGTAAATAAAGGTGAACTACGGAATTCGACCGTATGGTCCTCAAGAGTTTCCCAAGTTAGTTGTAAAACATATCGATTGGGTGACTCAATACAACGATGAAAGTTGTGTCGAACAAACCCTTTTGATTTTGGAAAAATCGTCACCAATGCTGTTTGAACCGCTTGTTCAAACTCTGCATGTTGACCATCTTTAATTTTGATATCTGCAATTTCTAGAATCATTTTTCGCCTTAAAGATTTTGATAAGTTAGAAAATTAATGGATATGCGTCCCGCCATTTACATCAATGGTCGCGCCGGTAACAAACCCCGATAATTCCGATGCGAGGAAGAGGCAAGCGCCTGCCATTTCGCTTCTCTTCCCGGTTCTTTTGAGTGGAATTGCATCAATGATTCCTTGCAAACGCTCCTCAGACAAACCATCAAGCATCGGTGTTTCAATCATTGCGGGACAAATAGCATTGGCACGAATGCCATATTGGCCAAACTCTCTGGCAATACTTTTTGTCAAACTCAACATACCGCCTTTTGAAGCTGCGTAATGTGACCCTCCGACCAAACCACCTCCACGCTGTGCGGCAAGTGAGGCAACATTGACAATGGTTCCTGAGCGTTTTTCAACAAACACTTTCAGCACGCTTTGGCACAAGAAAAATGCGCCTTTGAGGTTGATATCAAACATGAGATCAAGCTCTTTTTCACTAATTTCTAAAATCGGTTGATTGCGAACAATGCCAGCTGAATTCACCAAGCAATCGATAGTTCCATGTAACTCCATCACATTACGAACCAAGGATTCGCAATCTTCAGCTTTACTAATGTCACACTGGACGCCGTGTACCGAGACTGGCCCCTTAACTTTGACCACAATGGAAGATTGAATTTCCTTAAGGACCTGATCGTTCATCATCACATCAACCACAACTACTTTTGCGCCATGTTCTGCAAATAGTTCTGCAGTGGCATACCCAATACTTCGAAGTGATCCAGCGCCCACGATGACGCACACTTTGTCTTTAAGCAACATAAGTTCCTTGTTTTTAACTTTTAGATTTTTCTAAACTGACTGGCATTTCGTTAAGAATCCAATCAATAACCGACGTGTGAGATGGCGACCAACCGAGCTCTTGTCGTGCTCGAACTGATCGAACTCGGCTGTTACTGCCAAATGAGTAATACGCTCTTGGAATCCCCCAAATTTTGGCCGCGAGCTCTGGGTCAAGCGATTCAACACCTGAAAGCGTTAGCCTCTGTGCAAGGGCTTGACCAACATCTTTAAAAGAGGCTTCTCCATTAGCCGCAAAATAGAAAGCTCCAGCTGGTGCTTTGGCAAGTGCGAGCAAATACATATCGACGACATCATCAATATGAATGTTTGACCACACATTGTTTCCTGCACCCACGATCTGAACGATGCCGTGTTGTTTGGCGTTCTCAGCAAGAAACGGAATTTGTACGCTCTTTGGATTTAATCCTCGACCTTCACCATAGATAAGACTAGGACAAATTACGATTGATCTCACGTTAGACGCTGAAGCACCTAGAACCATCAAATCAATGTCGCGTCTTGGTTGCTTCAACTCTTGAATCACTAAAGGCGTGAATTCATCAAAAACCGAATCACTTTTCAAGGCGCCACGAACATCGTCTCCAACTATGCTGGAACCACTGGTATGAATTAGTGGACTCGAGGATCCTTCCAACCCCTTGATCAGTGCTTGGATAGACTCCACGTGATCTGCACTAGCCGCATTGATTACTCCATCTGCATTTTTAGCTTCACGGGTTAACAACGCCACATCATTTAGATCACCAATAACTGGTTCAATTCCTTGCGCGGCGAGCAGCTCTGCATTCGCTTGACTCCGAACAAGCCCACGCACATGGACACCAACTTGGACGAGTTTTCTTGCGACAGATCCGCCGATATAACCACTAGCGCCTGTTATGAAGATAGTTTTTGGCAATTTCATTACTGACCAAAACCCGTAGACAAACCAGGAACAGCAGCAACAATTAGTGTGCCCACGATAAGCGCAACGATGTAGCCAACAATCGGCTTCATGCCCTTACTTGGACTGACTCCACTGATTGCACAGGCCGCGTAATACCCCACGCCAAATGGTGGTGCAAATAAACCAATACCCATTGCAAGCACAACCACCATGGAGTAATGAACATCATTAATTCCAAATGTTTTTGCAATCGGGAAGAGCAACGGACCAAAAACCACGATAGCGGGAATTCCTTCAAGCACACTTCCAAGAATAATGAAGGCTAAGACTGAAACTGCAAGAAATCCTTCTGCACCACCTGGCAATTGAGTCATCACTTGAGCAAGCTGACGAGAAAAACCCGATTGCGTCAACGCCCAAGCCATGCCTGTTGCAGTGCCAATGATTAGCAAAATAGCACCAGACAATGCTGCTGTATCAACCAATGCTGGCCATAGTTTCTTGTAATCTAGTTGTCGATAAATTACAGCACCAGCAAGAATGGCGTATGCGATGCCAATGGTGGAAACTTCAGTTGCTGTAGCCACTCCTTCAACCACTGCCGCACGAATAATGAAAGGCAATGCAAGTGCTGGACTTGCAACCAATAATGCACGACCAATCTCACTCCAAGAAGCCTTAACAACGCCCGACATGTCAACCTTGCGGTTTCTCAGCCACACTACGAAACACAACAGCACGGCTAAGACTAGAGCAGGAACTAAACCGCCAGAAAATAATGCGGCGATGGAAATACCTGTCACAGAGCCAATGGTGATGAGCACGATGCTAGGCGGAATCGTTTCGGTCTGAGCACCTGTAGCAGCCAACAGTGCCACCATTTCCCCTTCATCGACGCCACGTTTTCGCATCTCAGGAAAAAGAACTGGCGCAATTGCAGCCATATCAGCAGCCTTTGACCCAGAAATACCAGAGACCAAATACATGCCGCCCACGAGGACGTATGAGAGACCGCCACGAACATGCCCTAACAGTGACGCAAGGAACTGCACCATCGCTTTAGCCATCCCACTTAATTCAAGCACTACGCCTAGAAAAACGAATAATGGAACAGCAAGAAGCACCAGATGCGACATGCCTTCATCCATACGTCCGACGATGACACTTGTTGGCTTTGCTGTTGTTAACGCGATATAACCGAAAGTGGCTAAGCCAAATGCAAATGCAATTGGAACTCCGCTCAACACAAGAATCGCCACGATCACAACAAAGAAGATGAAAAGGTTTAAATTTCCAAGATCTTGAAATACTGGGCTAATCAAATACAACGCAGCAACAGCACAAGCTGATACAGCCAAAGCGGAAAGCAAGCGCTTCCAATTCGAGACTTCTGCGAACTTCAATATTGCAGAGACCCCCATGAGCATGATGCCGCATGGCAAAGCAGATGCTCGCCAAGCATTTGATATCTCAAGTGAGGGCGATGTAACAATCGCCTCGTCCATCGCAAACTCGAAAGCTGGATAGCCGACCAATATCAGGAAAGTTGCCCCAGCAACGACTCCCAACAAATCAAAAAATGCGCGCTTCTCTGGAGAAGCAAGGTCTACAAGCGCAGTCATACGCATGTGCGATGAACGTCGAAATGCAATCACTGCGCCTAACATGGCAAGCCAGAGAAACATAACTGAAGCAAGTTCATCCGACCAAGTCAGTGGACGGTGAATCACATAGCGGCTCACAACACCACCAAACAAAACCAATATTTCCGACAAAACCAAGATAGCTGCTGGGACCTCTGTCAAAAATCCAAGGGCCTGATCAATTTTTGCTACAGCTCTAAACCAAGCTGTATCTGGGCGTTTAGTTTCTAGGGTTTTGTGCATGTGAGTTGACGGATCCAAAGAGGCGTCTCCAAGTGAGTTACTCGTTCTTTGTCGAGTCGATTTTTTGTGCCGACTATTTGTCGAACTTGTCTTTCTGCGCAAGAAAATTTGCCGCGCAGGCGAATAAAACGAGTCGATCAAAACTTTGATCGACTCCGTCCCAAGCACAGGTTAGGCGAGTTTTCCTGTGTACTTCTCAAGCAAGGACCATGTTTCAGGGCCAAACTTTTTCTGCCACTCGGCGTAGTAGCCAGCCTTCTGCAATGTTTCACGGAACGGTTTTGTATCAATGCGATTGAACTGCATGCCTTGGCCTTTGAGTTTGGCTTCAAGCGTCGAGTTCAGGGCATCGTGTGCGGTACGTTGCTTCATTGCATGGGCATCAAACGTTTTTGTTGCCAATGCTCTCAGATCCTCAGGCAATGCATTCCAGTTTTTCTTATTGCCAACAAGTGAGAAGTACTCCCACATATGAGATGTTATTGAGCAATATTTTTGAACTTCATAAAGTTTTACTGCATCGATTGTTGGCAATGCGTTTTCTTGACCATCAACCACTTTTGTTTGAAGTGCTGTGTAAAGCTCACCGATTGGCACTGTTGCTGGTGAAGCATCAAGTCCTTTGAACATAGATGTCCACAACGGAGTTGCAGGCACGCGAATCTTCATACCAACCAAATCTTTTGGCGTATTAATTGGTTTTGTCGAATGCGTGATTTGGCGGAATCCGTGATCAAAAACTCGACCGACTTGCGTCAAATTCACTTTGTCAAATGAAGCCTTAATGTGAGCGCCGAGCTCCCCATCCATTGCCTTCCACACTGTTGCGTAATCAGGGAAGGCGAATGCAATTGAGTTGATCGCCGCAGTTGGTATCAGGTTGCCATAGATTGAACCGGCAGTGCAAATAAAGTCGATCGCACCTGAGCGAACTTGGGACAATGTATCGGTGTCACTTCCCAACTGACCGCTGGGGTAGACCTCGATATTCAATCGACCATTTGACTCTTTAAGAATTTCTGCACAAGCTGCTTTCAAAGCAACTGGCGTAGGATGACTTTCAGGCAAGGTGATTGCAATCTTCAGATTGAATTTTCCAGAAGTTTGCGCAAAGACAGAACCGGAAACTAATGTTGTTGCAGCGGCACCAGCAATGAGCTTAAGCGCGTCGCGACGGCCGTTTTGATTTAGTGTGGAAGTTGATTTCATGTTGTCTCCTGTGGTTGTTTTTATCTGAAATTAATCAGAACACGTTGGGTTGGTGAACTTCGATGCAATGACCGTCTGGGTCATACAAAAAGACTTGATGCCAGCCTGGAATCGCCCAGCAACCGTAGTCAGAATAACGAATACCCAATTCATCGCATCGGCGCATAAAACCTTTAATGTCGTCTGTACGAAAACAGAAGTGACCATGCCCCATAGGATTGACGAATTTTTTCATCTTGAAACCAGTTTCTAAGTCACGTTCGGACCAGTGAAACTCGATATCACCATCAGTCAAAAAGTCGACCTTACCTGTGTAAGCACGGTCGTCGCGCTCACGGCTAATCACTGTATGTTCTGCATCCGTTATTGCTCCGAGACTAAACAATGTTTTGTAAAAGTTGGTTAAACGAGGCAGGTTATCGGTGCAGATGTTCATGTGGTGAAACTTGAATTCCATAGCGCTTTCTTTCGGTTAGGTTGCAAATTCCCTAATAGCCGGAACCATCAGAGGCAGCTCGACTTCGTTGAGCTGACGAGCCTTAGTAGGCTTACTGGGTACGATATACGAATTCATATTTGAAGTCTATATTTCGCTAATGAATTTTCATCGGGGATTTCCCTAGGTATATTTGCAATTTTCGAGGTCTTTGGCTCCTTTTTAAATCACTAATGAATGATAGTATTCACTTATGAATCATTTAAACCAAGAGCATTTATCTCTGTCTGCTCCACAGCAGGACACCGTCCGTAAGGAAATTTGCAGCATTGCAGCAGTTCGACGTGTCGCAGCAATGCTGGACCTCAACCCTGATGAATTTACAGAAGGGGCTGCACTTCCTCGAGGATGGCAATTTATTTTGATGGGAGCTGATACGACCAGATCCCAACTCCGGGCCGATGGATTTCCAGGCCTAGGTGTAGCAATGCCCGATCTCGGTCTTCCAAGGCTGATGCTTGGAAGTAGATCTGTCACTTACATGCAAGACATTCCAATTGGTTCGGCCGTCCTTCGCCATAGTTCAATTAAGAGCCTGACACAGAAGACTACTAAGGCAGGGCCAATGGTTGTTGCTGTGATTCAGCACGAAATAAAGCTGCATGGCGCTGATCTTCCCGCCCTAATTGAAACGCAAACGTACCTACTTCTTCCCGCAACAAAAGGCGCATCACCTGCATCAACAGAGCATTTCACAGCACACGTTACAGGTGACAAAGTAAAGACCGTAGTTCCTGATGAAACCTTGCTCTTTCAGTACTCAGCGCTGGGCTTCAATTCGCACAAAATTCACATCGATAGGTCTCATGCTCGAAACGTAGAGGGGTTTCCGGACTTAGTAGTCAATGGAGGCTTAGCCACATTGCTGCTGACTGAGTTTTTACGGAAGGAATTGGGAGTATCCCCATCAACGATTAAGGCTCGTCACGTTGCGCCACTGTTTTGTGGAAGTCCTATCACGATGGTCGTAAACAAGAGCGAATCCAAGTGGCAACTACAAGCCTATGACAACCGATCAACACTGGCAGTAGATATGGAAGTAGAACCACATGAGCTTTAACCCCTTAACAGGCATTCGCGTATTGGACTTAACAAGCGTTGTTGTTGGCCCTGTCTGCACATGGAGATTAGGCCAATATGGCGCGGAAATCATCAAAGTTGAAAACCCCGAAGGCGACTTAATGCGAGGGCTCGGCGGCCTATCGCCTACAGGGCAGCACTCTGGCACCTATCTACATTTGAATCGTGGGAAACGAAACATCTGCCTAGATCTAAAAAAGCCAGAATCCAGAGAGGTTATGGATAGGCTCATTGCATCAGCCGATGTCATCGTTGCAAACATGCGGCCGCAAGCTCTGAAAAAGCTCGATTTAGATTCAGAAACAATTCGTGATCGCTATCCAGAGAAGGTTTACTGCCTCATCACAGGATACGGAACCGAAGGCCCATATGCGGGTCAACCGACATACGACAGCGTTGTTCAAGGCGTCACAGGTATGGCCGGATTATTTCTTCGCCGCGATGGAAGTCCAAACTATGTACCAATGTTGATTTGTGATCATGTCGCAGGAGAAATTGCAGCCAGTTCAATTCTGGCCGCAATCGTTGAGAAACGTACGAGTGGCAACGGAAGCACGATAGAAGTTCCCATGTTTGAAACCATGGCAGCATTTGTATTGCAAGAGCACCTTGCTCAACATAGCTTTGATCCACCTGTGGGACCTCCCGGTGATCTCAGATTGCTCAGCCCTCACAACAAACCGGTCAAAACATTAGATGGATGGATTTCCTTCACTGTAAATACTGACCCACAGGTGCGTGCATTCCTAAGCGTGACAGGTAGAGATCATTTGCTTGAGGACGAGAGATTCAACTCTGTAGCAGCTCGTGCAAAGAACGTTGCGCAATGGTTTGAAGTGAGAGGAACACCACTCACAAGCAAGACGACTGATGAATGGCTTGAGTTATTACAGAAAGCAGATATTGCAGCTCAACCTTGCCACACGCTCGAGACACTGCCACATGACAAGCACCTTAAAGCCGTCCGATTAATTCAAACCGAGCAACATCCAACAGAAGGAAAGACTTCAGCGATTAGAGCTTCCATCAAAGTTAATGACTCGTACCTTCATCTGCGTGAACCTTCCCAGCCCAAAGGATGGGAAACCGAACAGCTGCTTGAAGAGATGGGTTACACAGAAAGTGAAATTCAAGCCATGCTTGATTCTGGCTCAGCCATCTCGTCATAAAACAGTAATTGACAGGAAATGAAAATGATGAATCGACGCAATGTTTTACAAATTCTAGGTGCTGGTGCGTCACTGGCGCCAATGGCCAGCTGGTCTCAAAGCTATCCAAGCCGACCAATCAAAGTCATCATTCCATTTCCGCCAGGTGGTCCCACAGATGTTCTTGGCCGCATCGTCGCTCAAAAGCTCGGCGAACGTTTAGGGCAAAACGTCGTAATTGACAACAAACCCGGTGCGAGTGGCATGATTGGAGCGGACATGGTGGCAAAGTCTGCCCCCGATGGCTACACACTGCTAGTCAACGCGTCACTGCATGTTATTAATCCTAGCTTGTACGAAAAACCTCGATATGACGCGATTGCTGATTTTGCGCCATTGAGCAATCTCGCAGATGTTCCCTTGGTGCTTGTAGTTAACGCAAAAGCGCCTGTTAACACAGTTAAGGAATTGATTGCATGGATTAAAGCATCTAAGACGCCTATTAATTTTGCTTCCTCAGGGAATGCAACCGCGCCCCACTTGGCTGGTGAAGCATTCAAAGTCGCGGCTGGCATAGAGAACATGCAGCATGTTCCATACAAGGGAAGCTCTCCCGCATTAACGGATTTGCTTGGTGGCCAAGTACAGCTGATGTTCGACTCATTGCCGTCAAGTCAACCGTTTATCAAAGCAGGGACACTCAAGGCAATTGCTGTAACAACTCAGCGCCGCTCCTCCGCACTTCCAAACGTTCCAACAATTGCAGAAAGTGCTTTACCAGGATTTAACTTCAGCACTTGGTATGGGATGTGGGCTCCAGCGTCTACCCCACCAGCCATTGTGGAAAAGCTTTCCATGGAAATTAGTCAAATCACACGATTGCCAGAAGTTCGGGAAAGATTTTTAGCCCTTGGCGCTGAGCCCGTCGGAAATACTGCTGAAGAATTTTCTACTTTCAACAAGTCAGAGCTGGCGAAATGGGCTCGAATTGTTAGGCAATCAGGCGCACGAGTTGATTAAAACCCTTGCAACCTGTTCACTAACAATGCTAGGTAGCTAAGTTACTTTTAAAAGTTCCGCCGACTTTTCCAGCCAACGTTCGGGCAGCCGCCCCCAAGACTGCTGTGACCTCAGGAATGGACTTACGTTGGTTTTGGTCAATGCGTTCGGCATACGGAACCGTAAGCGCTGCAAGCGCCTTTCCCTGTGTGTCCAGAATAGGAAAGCTCACAGCATAAAGGCCACGCACTTGCACGCTTGGGATGGACTCAAATCCAACTTTTTTTATGGTGTCTAGGATTGCACCAATTTGAGGGTCCGATTGATCCGGGCGTCTTTGAATGGACTCTTCAATCCACAACTTGGTTGTTTCAGCATTCTGAAAAGCGAGAAGCACACGACCAGATGCCGAAATTAGCACATCAAGTTCTGATCCTGTACGAACGCTAAAACCCATCCCACTTGGGGCATCAACTTTGGCTAACACAAGTTGTTTACCTTGGGAATAAACAGTCAAGTGGCAAGATTGATCAAGCTCTTTAGCCAACCTTTGCATGATTGGCATGGCTTCAAAAAGCAATCGATGCGTTGGTGGATTGATATGAGAAAGCTCGTAAAGCTTGGTAGTGATCGCGTAAGAACTTTCATCGACTTGGGAAACGTAGTTTCGATCGACTAAGCAGCTCAACATCCTGTAAATTTCGCCAACGCTACGCCCTAGTTGCTGAGCGATTTCTTTCTGAGATAAAGCACCCTCACTCTTACAGAGTATCTCAAGAATGTCTAACCCTTTTTCTAGGGCCGGAGCGGCGTAGATACGGCGTTCCGCATCAACTGGACTAGCGATTACCTTCGACTTTTCCCCCATTCGATCCCCACCAAGTTACATACGTAAATGGGAAATGATACAGGTGAATCAACCGATTCAAATATGAATCAAATTACCCTGTTAGTCAACATCAATTGCGATGACATTTTTGAAATCTAGGTTGATGTGACCGTTGGCATCAACCTTCAATGGAATAGCACGCGTCCTATTACCGTAGTCGTCGTGTTCTACATGACATAGTGGAGCAATCTCATCAGAGATTAATTGCTTGGGATTCTTAAAGAACTCCAGATTCAAATGGGTAGGCAACTTGAGGCTCATAAATTTGTCCGCTTAAAGTAAAAGAGGAAGACGCATTTTGCGCCTTCCTCGGCCTGTTCAGACTATGGATTGAAGTTTACAAGGGTTTGATGAATGTAAAGCGAAGCGTGTTGCCTTTCAAATCATTGGTTGATGATTCGGTGTAATAAGCAGCCTTCATCATCATGCCTAATGATTGAATTGGTGTGCTGTACTCCATACCAATACCGGTTTTGCTTGCACGATTTGTAGTTGAGGTTGGGCCTGAGTCGTCTGAAAGCTGCTTTTGGCTGTAACCGACAACACCTAGTGTGTAACCACCAAAGTTTTTGCCCACGCCCCACTCAGAAGTTAAACCATCACCGGCCTTATAGCCAGAACGTGGTCCAGAATTGATGGAACTGTTTTGCTCAAAACGATTCAACAGTGAAACACTCCATGACTTCTTGTCATCGAAATGATACACACCGCCAAAGGTATACATGGTGGATTTGAAACCTTTACCAACGCTGGCATCGTTGTTGCCATCGTAGTGACCGTTGTCAAGCCAATAGCCGGCAGCACCCACAGCATCCCAATTACTTCCATGCCAAGACAAAATCAATGGCCCAACGTAAACGTCACCAATACCTCGGTCACTATTACTTGCGTGGCCAATGCCTGTTAGGCTAGCTTTAACTTCACCATAAACAGGAACAATAACTTCAGCTCCATAGTTGGCACCGAGAATTTTGGTATCGGAAATCCAAGCAAGACGGTTTGCCAGCACAGTTACCTTCACGCTGTTATTACCTGGGGCGCCTTGCAGACTATTTGCGTTGTAGTTAACCAAGTAACCAAGGTAGTAAGTACCTGGAGGAGGCGCACTTGCAGCAGCAACACCTTCAGCACCAGGCGCATAGTGACCGCCCGCCCAAGCCAGGCTTGAAGTTAATGCAACAGCACCGACGATCGATTTCATTATTGGATTTAATTTTTTCACACAAGTCTCCTTTGTTTTCTTTTCACGAGGGATATTCAGATACAACGCATCAGAATGGGTACTGCTGAACTTCTGGCTCAATCGTGAGCCACTTCAATTCAGTGAATTCATCAATCACAGCGCGACCATCGAAGCGACCGTAGCCACTACCTTTGGTACCACCGTAGGGGGCTTGTGCTTCGTTTTGAACAGTAGCGCCGTTCACATGAACTGAGCCATATTCAAGCTCCATCGCCACAGCGAGTGCGCGATTTACATTTCGGCCAAACACCCCCGAAGACAAGCCATAAGCGCTGTCATTTGCGACTTCAATAGCTTCTTCAGTTGACTTAACGCGTACGACCACTGTGATAGGACCGAACGTTTCTTCATCGTAGATCTGCATTGATGAATCAACATGATCCAGAATTGTTGCAGGCATGACAGCACCGTCAGCCACTCCGCCACACACAATCTTTGCGCCCTTCTTCAATGCGTCGTTGATCATGTCGTTGATCCGTGGGCCTGAAGATGGATTGATCATTGGACCAATGATGCAACCTGGGTTTTTGGATGGATCATCCATCTGCAACTCTTTAGCGCGCGCAGCAAATTTGGCAACAAATTCATCTGCGACCTTCTCGTCTACGACCAATCGCTCTGTAGACATACAGATTTGACCTTGATACAAGAAGGAGCCAAAGACTGCAGCTTTGACCGCTTCATCTACGTTGGCATCATCCAAAACGATTAGTGGAGATTTGCCACCCAACTCCAACAAACAACGCTTCACATGCTTAGCAGCTTTCTCGGCGATGATGCGACCGACTTTCGTTGATCCTGTGAAGTTAATGCGACGCACAGCTTTGTGAGCAATTAATGCATCAACAACTTCGGGGGCTGTTTCAGGCGCATTGCTGAGATAGTTCAAAACTCCGGGTGGGAAACCCGCCTCAACCAAAGCCTCGGCCACAAGTGCGTGAGTTTTCGGGCTTGCCTCGGAGCCACGGAAGACCACCGTGTTGCCACAAACAATAGGATACGCAATTGCACGAGCAGCCAGAACAACAGTGCCATTCCACGGAACAATACTGAAAATGACGCCCACTGGTTGACGCAAAGTCATTGATAGAGCACCAGGTTTGTCCGTAGGGATCGTTTCACCTTGGATCTGAGTTGCCAAAGATGCAGCCTCACGGAAAACGTTAGCCGCTAAGTGAACGTTAAAACCAGCCCACAGAGCTGAAGCGCCGACTTCAGCAGCCATCACCTCAATGAATTGAGGGGTCTTGGATTCAAGAATATCCGCGGCCTTGAGCAGCAAACGACGTCGCTCACTCGGTGCTGATCGTTTCCAAGATTTGAACGCTTCGTGAGCTGAAACAGCCGCATGATCTGCATCAACCACATCTGCAGCAGCTGATTTTGTAATCAACTGCTTGGTCACTGGGTGGCGACGCTCAAAATGAGCACCGTTATGGGCATCGATCCATTTGTTATCGATGAGAATTTGTGAGTTCATTGACATAGTTGTAATTTCAGATTTCGATTTGAAAAGATTTTTAAAATAGTTAAGCATCTAGAAATCAAGATTGCTTAGTGAGAATGTCAGCCATACGCTCGCCAATCAAGGCGCAAGTTGCCATGGTTGCAACAGAAGCGATACGAGGCATGATCGAGCTATCGGCAATACGTAAGCCTTGAATGCCGTTAACACGCAAGTTCGAATCCACAACGGCCTCACTATCCTTGCCCATGCGACATGTGCCTGCCTGATGGAAATACGTTGTTGCACCGTTGCGAACAAAATCATCCATCGCTTTGCCCGTCAATTTCTTACCAGGCGCAACTTCGCGTTTGACATAGTCTTTCATTGCAGCTGAGTTACCGATTTCGCGGCTCACTTCGATGCCATATGCAAGGGCCTTTACGTCATCTGGATGGCTAAGGAATCGTGCATCAACGATGGGGCGGTCTTTTGCATCAGCTGAGCGCAAGCGAATTTCACCGCGGCTCTTAGGTGCAACCAAACCTGCGCAAAGTGCCCAACTTGTTCCGGGAGGCGCGTATTGTTTGGCAACTACATCACTGGCGTATGGCAATTCAATTTGTACCAAGTTCACGTCAGGTGATGCAAGGCCTGCGCGACTCTTCAAGAAGCCAGCAGCGTTAGCTGCACTGTTGCGATGTGGAACGTGCTCTTTAGGTTCCCAGATACATCCACCATGCAACAAGTGATCTTGGAAGTTCTTACCAACTTCTTTGGAATGAACCACAGTTTTAATGCCATGCTCAGTCAGTTGCTTCTCATCACCAATACCGCTCAACATCAAAAGCTTGGGTGTATTGATACCCCCAGCGCTCACGATAACTTCTGTGCTTGCGCCAATCACGCTTTGCACACCTGCACGCGTAACGCGTACACCTGTTACCTTAGTTCCGCTCAACTCCAAGCGATCGACGTGTGTGTTGACAACCACAGTGACGTTTGGATTCGCGAGCACTGGGTACAGATACGATCGAGCCATGCTTTGACGGCGACCATCTCGAATGATTTGGTTCATCAATGCAAAACCAATTCCACCCTCTTCACGCTTGCCATTTTGATCTTCAAGTACGGGGTAGCCAAGAGACTTGGCTGCTGCCAACATTGCTGGAGCTGCAGGATGTGGGTTGAAAGCTGGTTGACACCAGACTGGGCCATTCTTGCCACGGTAGCGCTCACTTGGAGCACCTTGCCAATTTTCCATGCGGCGATAGATTTCCAATCCAGATTCGTAGCCCCAAGACTTATCACCACTGGCCTGAGCCCAAAATTCCAAATCTTGTTTAAAAGGACGAGCCCAAATAGTTGCGTTGATGCTGCTGCCGCCACCAACGACCTTACCCATGTGTTCGGGAATAGCGCGGTTATTTGTGCTCGCTGATGCAATTGCAACATCGCCCCAATCGCGCTCTGAACCAAGGTTAGTAAACCAAACAGTTGGGTCCATTACAGATGGCGCGGTGTCCCAGTCACCTGCTTCAATCATCAAGATGGACGCGTTTTTACGTTGCGCCAACCGACCTACCAAAGCACAAGCAGCTGAACCGGTTCCAACAACGACATAGTCATATGAAGCTTTTAGATTTTTTGTGCGCTCATTTTGATTGGCACGCATGGCATCGAGTTCATCGGCTAGCGCAGACAAACCCATCGTTGCCATGCCGGTAGCAGCTGCAGCACGAATAAAGCTTCGTCGGTCAAAACGACCTGCAATCAAGCGTCGTTCTAAGTTCTCAAGGAGTGAATCCTGCGCGGCTGAATTTGTCTCAATATGGTTTTTCATGTTCTCAATCCCGTTGTGGTTGAAGTTGCTGTCTCTTGTTCATCAATTGCAAGAACAAGTAACGGGTTGGACTTTATGAGTCCTGTCAACGAACAAATACCTCGGGATTTCCCTTGTGATTTTTGTTCTGTTACAGAACAAAAATCACACAAACCGTATTGTTTATTTCAGAGAATGAAATTAAAAAAGGCATCACAATTTTTTGTGATGCCTGATGTCATGCCCAAGACCTTAGGTCAGAATTACCGCGCTGGTTTAAACGCAGTTATATCGATTGAGAGTTCACTTATTCGCCTGTAAATCAACCCTCTCGAAACCTTCAACCTCTTCGCTACTTTTGAAATGTTGCCTTTGTACTCAGCAAGGTACTTGGCATTCCCCCAAACCTCTAGACATTTTTCATAGCGCAGTCTGACGCTGCCGCTCGAACTCATAGGGGCTGAGTTGATCGAGGTGCTTATGGCGTCGAACTCGATTGTAGAAACCCTC
>JAHEEQ010000282.1 GCA_024640585.1 Micrococcales bacterium | reverse complement strand
GCGATCTGCTCTTGGTCCACTTCCTATTAATGATGCAACAGGTGCCTTGATGTCGCTATGCGACGCTGTTATTGACCGTTCTGCCTGAGCGAACTAGATCAATCGCAAGGGTTGTGAGTGAAACCCAAATAATTAGAAATCCAACCCAGCGCGCTGTTGGCATATCTTCATGTCGAATCCAAACTCCAACTGAAAACTGCAACGTTGGCGTGATGTATTGAAGCAATCCAATGGTTGTAAATGGTAGGCGAGTGGCAGATCCGTTAAATAGCAGCAGAGGGATGGCGGTTATCGCTCCTGCGCTCATCAACAAAAGGGTCAATCCCCAGTGATGTCCGAACTGGCCTGTGCCCTGATTACCTATATAAATCAGGTATCCCAGGTAGAAAAAGGCGGAAATAAAGGTCTCAATTGCCAGGCCTTCAAGTGCACCAAGGCCTAACTGCTTCTTTATAAGGCCGTAGCTTCCCCATGAAACCGCCAAGGTAAGAGCGATCCATGGCAAGCGCCCGTAATCGATTGTTAAAACTAAAACACCAATTGATGCAATTGTTACCGCTGCCCATTGAAGTGGACGCATTTTTTCCTTTAGCAATATTACGCCAAAGCCAATAATGATCAATGGATTGATGTAATACCCAAGTGAGGCCTCGACAACATGTCCATTGTTTGTCGCCCAGATGTAGACAAGCCAGTTAATTGAAATCAGCAAAGAGGTAAGAAATAAACGTGCAGCGATCTTTGGACGTTTCAAAGTTGCCAAGGTTGATTTCAATGCCTTCGTTGCAGCAAGAACGATAAAACAGAAAACTAAAGTCCAAACAGCTCTGTGCGAAACAATCTCTAATGGATTAGCTGGTTCAAGCAAAGGCCAATACAAGGGGAATGCACCCCATAAAGAGTATGCACTTATTCCAAATAAAAGGCCGAGCTTGTTTTTACTCAATTATCTAAAGTTCGTAAATTGAACTGCGAAATCCCAGCCACCATCTTTGATCATGGCCATAGTTTCCTGAAGATCATCGCGACTCTTAGAGGTCACTCGAAGTTCATCACCTTGGATCTGAGTCTTTACAGATTTTGGGCCCTCGTCACGAATCTTCTTTGCAATCTTCTTCGCATTCTCTGTTGAAATACCCTCCTTCAACGGAGCCGCGATTTTGTAAATCTTTCCTGAAAGTTGTGGATCTCCAGCATCAAGGTGCTTTAACGAGACACCGCGTTTGATCATCTTGTCCTTCACAACATCCAGAGCAGCTTTTGCACGCTCTTCAGTATCTGCTTCGATTAAAACCTTGTCTCCTTCAAGTTCAATCTTTGAACCTGTGTTCTTGAAATCAAAGCGTGTCTCGATCTCGCGAACAGCTTGATTGATCGCGTTATCGAGCTCCATACGGTCGATCTTGGAGGTTACGTCGAAACTGCTATCTGCTGCCATTTGAGGACTCCTTTGATTTAACTCATTCAATAGTAAATCTAAAGATACCTTGTAGGTGCTCTAATCTAAAATATAGATATTGCCATCTCGCTCAACTACTGGAACGCGATCCAATGGATATGAAGCGGGCCCTCGAATCACATCTCCATTTGAATTATCAAAGAGGGCGTTGTGACATGGACAAAGTAATCCCGTTTTATCAATGTCAACACTGCAGCCTTTGTGCTGGCAAATATCGCTCATGGCGATAATTCCCTTTACACTTCTATACAAAATGTATCCAGAAATATTTCCAAATCTATTCTTACCTTTAACCGCTAAATTTTTACCCAAAGCCAGATCACTACTTTTTCCAACTTGAATTTCAATTTTCTCAATTGGCGGTGTTTCCTTTACAGGTAAGTCAACTTTTGCAGAAGGCTGTGTAGAGGGAGTCGGTGTAGATGTAATTTGAGGTTTAGGTATAGGAACACCTTGATCCCAGGCTAGCTGCCATTTTCCGGATATTTTTTTGCGTATACATGTGTATCTACGATTTTTATAGATTATAGATTGCCCTAATTTTGTACATTTAGTTGGCGGGATTTCTACTGCAAAAACGGGGAAAACCCCCATAAGAAGGCTGATGAAGAAGGATAGTGAAAAAATCCTTCGAGAGAACGCTCGCATTTGTGAACAGTACATTTCGAAGGTAAACACAAGGCAACCAAATGGTTACTTTCGACTTTCTATATTTTCTTACAGTTAAATCACAGTTCAACCTGCGTTTGTATCCAAAAGTAACAATTCACCCACAGCAGGTTTCACTAATGAAACCAGTTTTAGGGGAGATGGGTTTACATGAAACTTCGTTACAAAGTATCGGCTGCCGTAGCTGCAGTTGTGATTGGAATGGGCACCACAGTTGCTTATGCCGCATTAAACAAGCCAGAGTATGTTCTTGCAGCAAATGATGCTGTCTCAATTAAGACTCTTGCATATGCAGGAGATGTCATTTCAGGATTAACAATTCGGGGAATTCCAGATGGCATGGGCGTGATGCGCTCTGAAGATGGTCAAATCTCATTATTATCTTCACACGAAGTACCTTCGTATGGAGCAGTAGGAGCACTTGCAAAAGCAGCAGGTGCCGGAAAGCTTGTTCTCGGAACATCTATTTCAAAGTTTAATTTGAACTCATCCGGAACACGTTTTGTTTCAGGATCAGATTTTGTTACATCATGGAGTTTTTATAATTACAACACCAAGAGTTATCAAGCATCCCCAACTGGAGCTGCACCCGCAGGTACAACTGTCGGTATGGATAACTTCATTAGCCGCTTTTGCTCAGCAACTCTAGTTCAGGCCGGAAAGTTAGCTTACAAGGATGGTTCATCTGTACTTGGATATGAAGGAGCTGTTTACTTTGCCGGAGAAGAAGATGGCGATAGCGGATACGCGCGCGCATTTGCATTTGATATGAATGGAAATGGAATCAACCTTCCACGCATGGGCCTTGCATCATGGGAAAACTTGATGCCAAACCTTAAGCCAGGAAAAAATACCGTTGTAATGGGCAATGAAGATGGTTCAGCAACAGATTCACAACTATTTATGTATGTAGGAACTAAAACATCTACGGGTTCATTTGCCGATAAGGCCGGATTAACAAATGGTGATCTCAATGTTCTAAACGTTCCAAACATAGCAAATGACAATGCTTTCCGCGCAAAGTACGGAAAGAACAAGCCGGTCGACGTAACTTTCGCAAAGACAATCTGGGATGCAGATATGAAAACTCAGGCGCTTGACCATGCAGCAAAGGGAACTGAGTTCTCAAGAATCGAAGATGGTCAATGGGATCCTTCAAATCCAAATGTTTTCTACTTTGTGACAACTGAGTCAAATAAGGACGCAGGAGCAACAAAGGAAAATCCAACGGAGCCCGGTGTTTCTCGCGATGGTGGCGGATTCTGGCGCTTGACATTTGTTGATGGTCAAAAGCCTGAACTCGGCGCAAAGCTTGAACTATTACTTGATGGAACCGAAGCTCCATACCTGAGCAAGCCAGATAACATGACAATCACTTCTGAAGGAATTGTTTTGCTTCAAGAAGATCCAGGTAACAATGCACACGTTTCACGCATCGTTGCGTTCCGTCCATCCGATGGAAAGCTTGCCGTGGTTGCCGAATTTAATAAGCAGTACTTTGCAAAGGGTGCATCAGACTTTATGACGATTGATGAAGAAACATCCGGAATCATCGATGCAACTTCAATCCTTGCTAAAGCTGGAGACACAAAGAAGTACTTCTATTTCAACGCACAAGTTCACACAACCGGTGCATACACAGCACGCCCTGATTTAACGACCAAGAGCGTTGCTGGAATTCTAAAATTCAATCGGAAGACACTTGAGGGTGGCGCGTACTACCTCATGACGATCTCTGATTGGAAGACAGTGTTTGGGTCTTAATACCTAAACGCATCTCTACATAGGTCCGCCCCTGCACTCGCTACGAGGGAG
>JAHEEQ010000279.1:662-3946 GCA_024640585.1 Micrococcales bacterium | reverse complement strand
CACAGGGTACGGTTCGTTGGATCTTGAGATCCAAGCTATCCCCATAACCGTCTCGAAACCAAGCCAACACTCGATCGGCACTGTGCTCAAAAATCGGGTTGAAACGATCGGTGGGTTCGTAATTTCTTAGAGCCGCGTTATATATGAGGTTGTTAGGGGCAAGACTTTTGTAGCTGGATAGGTCTCTGGCAGACGCAGCTGGCTTGACTCCGAAGCGGCGCTCGATGTCAGCACGAGTCAAATCGCCACAGAAGAAGGCTTTGACCTCTATATAGAACAGCCTCTCCCTTTGGGCTTGTGAGAGTCTGCTCAGCTGTTCAGTTGCTTGTTTACTGACCAAAACTATCCCCAATGTTATTTCTATACCACTTTAGCATAAGAATCATCTACAGTTAATCAAAATGATGCATCAACGAACAATTCAAGCTAATATATATAGAACTAGCATAGCGGTATCTCTTGTCAAAGGAGTCAATCATGTCGTTTTGGCAAATTTTGGGTCGATTAGCAGTGTCCAGCGAGGGTGAAACCATCCAGCGAGTCAGCGACACCACCAGCGTATCGTCCGACGGCACGACCTACACAAAGATGGGCTCAACCACCGTTGGGTCAGATGGGTCTGTTTTCACTCAGATGGGAAGCTTCAGCACTGACGGCAGCACCCGCATGGGAAGCTCGGCCACAGAAATTGGCTCTGTTTTCAATGACGAAGATTTTTCAAAAAACACACGGTTTTTTGATCTTTAAGAAAAATCCCAAACAAAACAAATATGAGCTCAAACGAGGGAATGCAGCCTACGATTCTGATGTCAAGGGAAGGCTCCTCTATGGCTTCTACTTGGACGGAACATCTTTGCGTCAGCCGTATTGGCGACAGATGGTTTATTGGTGAATATGGATACAACTGGGCCGCAAGTATCTATGACTTACCTGAGGAAGATCGTTACACCGAAAACGGAGAGCTTAAAGTTCCGGAGATGTGGGACGGGCATAAAGTCATAGGTATCGCTGATGGTGAGTACATTGAAACAGAAGAGTTGGTTGATCGCGGAAATTACATCGAATTTAGAAGCGCTGACATTCAGATTGCAATAAATTTCGGAATTGAGTTTGGGTGGAGTCAATACCAAGAGTTCTCAGTTGCGATGACAAAGTTAGAAGCAATCGTTTCCGAATTTTTAGGTGCAAAGGATCAAGTCAAAAATGAATCAAGATACCCGACTGCAACTTTGCTACCAGCGGAATTTTGGAAAACAAGAGACGCTGCGATTGAGTCCCTCTTATCAAACTCACCGTTGCCTGAAGGCATTGCCGAGCTCCAGAACTGGCTTGCAACTGATGGCTGGGATGACCTTCTAGCAGCTTGGATAAATGAAGACGTTGCCCTCAATCTAAAAGAATGGGCCGCCTTTAAATTTTCTGACTCCTCCCTGCGTGATGACGAAGGACATGATGACTCTGTAGCTATAACTGATCAGATGAGAGTCGACTATGCCCGCGCAGCAATCAGCGATGCAGTTGAGCAAAGTGACGGTTACGACAGTCCAAGTGTCCACAGTTTCCCAATTGAACGTAAAGATGGCAAGCAAGCCATATTGGGCTGCACAGTTGAGATACATGGCCAAACCGGGCCAGTTCCACAATGGCATGGAGTCTTTGCTGACAAAGAGGCTTATTACGGATACCTGCGCGAATCAGGATTTTTACTTCACTCGAATGCAGATGAAATTAGTGATGCTGAGATTCTTTCGTTTTGGGTTGTAGAAACGAAAAACAAGAAAACTTCTAAATGATGGTGCTTAACTCAGGTTCCAATCAATCTCGAAAATTTTTAAGGTAATTGAAGATGGCTGTAGATTGCCCCCCAGATTTATTTAAGGAATTCGAAAACAGCCCTGGCGGCTGGGCGCGACCAGAGGGCGATGGGCAGCAGTTTCTGTATGACGCTCTTGGTGAGCAAATGGAATTTACTGGCTTGACGTCTTTCACAATTCCCAAACTGGACGATGAAACTTTCGCGGAATGGGAAAAGTTTGAGTACTGGTGTGAGGATATAAAACTCAAATTAATGTGGGAAATCGTAGAGTACGAATCCGAGGATTTTCAACAAGCGTATGAGAAGCTCACTCCGAAAAAATACTTTAAATCTAAATCTGCAGTTAAAGAAAAAATCATCGAGGCCCTCACTGACGGCGCTTCTGATGATGTTGAAAATATTATGTACGTAGAGATCAAATGCAAAAGTAAAAAGCTTTTTCTAATTTATTTTGATTCTGACTCTTGGGCCTTGGGGCATGGCGATTCGGTTTTAGTTGTTAAGTCATTGGCGCAACTGAATAAAAAAAATGGCTATTACCCACTGTCATAAAACATAAAGCTAGGACTTTATTTTGAAATGTGAATCTTTGATTTCTGTTGAAACTATCCAGGCATACCGCGAAACCGAGTTTCGTGTATTTGGCGAGGGTGTGATGGTTTTGAAAATTTCTAAAAAAAACGAAGAACTTGTTGCTCTGTTGAAGTGCCACCGGAGTGAGGTATGTGCCTTTATCACTGCTTACAACCCTTTTGGGGAGCTTCTTAGCCACGAGCAAAATTCAGATTTGCAGAAGCGACTTGAAGAAGAAATCCAGTTCAGAGGGCTTACTTACATCGCTGGCGAAGGTAAACACCCTGTTGGGGATTGGCCCGGTGAACCAAGCTACCTCGTCTTTGACCTCTCTTTAGAGGCGGCAAAAACGCTGGGTAGAAAATTCAATCAGAACGCTATTGTTTGGTGCGGTCCAGATGCTGTGCCTCAATTGATTTTGCTTCGATGAAATTTTCACCTACGTCCCCAAAAATCCAAGCAGAAGGCCATTCGGAAATGGTTTGCTGTTGTCGACACAAAAGCAAAGGCACCAAATGACCCTTCGGGAAATGCTTCACAAGGACTTTGGAATTGATTTTCCAATAGCTGGTGGGTGGGGGCAATCCGCTGATGACCCTATTGTGCTGACCTCGCAAGACCCTGGTGAGGCCGCTCTTGTTCAATTAGAAATCGCAGGACGTATCTATGGTGTGCAGGGGTGGTATTGGCGGCAAATTGAACGAACATCCGCTGACGTAGTTGGAGCAGTTATCGAAAAATTTTCCAGTGAAGTCAAATACGTTGAAGGCGACCAGATCGTCACTGAGAAAAGAAACTTATATTTCGATTTGAGTTCAGTCATCATTGCTAATGCTGCACGTCTAGAAAATCCATTTGTACCAGTTGGTCCACCCGCAGAGCTTAATTTTCCGAG
>JAHEEQ010000279.1:0-604 GCA_024640585.1 Micrococcales bacterium | reverse complement strand
CGTAAATCCTGAAGCGCGACCTGCACGTGAGCATAAACAAGGTAGCGTTCGCTTAACAATTTTTGAAAACGGTGAGATCTTGTCCGTTGTACTGGTATCCCCATTTCGCGATTTTTTCTTCAAGTTGAGATTGACCCTTGACGATCGCAGCGAGCAGTACATGGTTGACTGTGTCATGAGCACATTGGCAAATTTTGTGTCAATGGTTGGAACAAATAATCAGACAAAGCATTAAGAAATTTTCTTAGAAGGCGCCAAGCTCCTTGATATTCGAAAATTCCAGAAATTCTTAACGGAACTTTGGGAAGAATCCGTTGCAAGCATTGTCAACAAGCCTGCGGCCTTTTTTCAAATAGCTGCTGACAGTCTGACCCATAACTTTATGTTTGTCTGCTAGTTCAACTGGAAAGTCTCCCAATTTAGGCATGGCTTGTGGATTGAGTCTTAGTTGTTCGCCAATTTGCCACAGCTTGGTTCTAGGTGCGTTGCGAATGATTTGATCATGGATTTCCATGATGCTCAATAGCTGTGAAATCGCATCGTATGAAATTCGACTATTGAAAATTGGCCAAGACAATGGGGCTTCAGACAGTAGACCTTCTCT
>JAHEEQ010000068.1 GCA_024640585.1 Micrococcales bacterium | reverse complement strand
TAGTGATATCAGCGCAGCACAAGATGCTAATAATTTGAATTGCACATCGCCTTACTCTTCTTTTGGTAAGCCACGCTTTGCAGCAATTCGTCTTTGGACTTTTCCTTATTCAAAAAGAACAGCCCGTCATAGCGTAGCAGGAGTGGGGATTTATAGGGGTTTTCAAGGAAATCCAGAAACAAAAAAGCCCACATAAAGTGGGCTAGGTTGTTGATTTCATTGAAGAAATCCTGGAGGCGCGACCCAGAGTCGAACTGGGCTAAACGGATTTGCAACGTATATACGTCTAAATTTATCGTTATAAATCAACAGATTGTGTACGTATTTTTTTATCGTGTAATTAAACGTGTAATTGATAATTTATCTCGCACAGACAGAGTTGACAAAGAAAGGACGAGTGAATCATACGTAGCCGCTAGGAAGCCCCATCTGCCATTGCCGTGTTGCAACAGGAAGACTCACTGCAAACAAATTAGTTAAGTGTAAGCAAACTCAGCATTTGCATATGCTTTACTCATTCAATAACAACTGTTGTCGAACCATGCCATTTCAAAACCTAACCATTAATCGCATCGTCATGCACGAAGTCTTCAAACGCAATGAAGACCGCACGCCTCGTCCACCCAAATATGGTGAACACCTGATCGAACTTGATGTAGATGCAAAAGGCGTGCTTCAGCAACGTATTACGAACGCGCTCGGTCAATCCACACACGGCGTAGAAATGACAATCACCGAGTCAAATGATGAAAGCGCATGGAAACTAGGTAAAAGGATTGTTGAATCGCAAGGCAACAACCCCGAATTCATCACAGCATCACAAGCACTTGCAGCAAAACTAACAGTTGCACAAACAAGCAAAGGCTACCCCGGAGGCATTGTGATCGCTATTGATGGCACGGCGGGCAATCCAGCCAAACCATTTATGTGCATCATCAAAGCCGAACCACATGGGGGCTTCACTAAACGCGAATCAGAGGATGGCGTTTTGATGCTGGAGTACCTCAAAGATCTCATCCTGACACCACAGGCCAAACTTTATAAAATCGGTGCATTCGTCAAATTTGATGCTCACGCAGCAACGAATCAAGAGCCAACAAAAGGCTGGAAAGCTTTTCTATTTGACGACCAAATCAAAAAAGGTGACAAGCTAGGTGCAGCTCAATATTTCTACGAAAGCTTCCTTGGATTAAGCTTCCCTTCCAATAGTGCATTTCAAACTAAAGAGTTTCATACGCTCACAAAAGAATTTATTCGTAATGCAAACATCACACCTGAGAAGAAAAATGATCTGCTCAATGCACTCACCACGTATCTAAAAGCAGATCAAACCGTCACTGTGCAAGTAGGCGCTTTTTCTGAAACGTACCTATACACACCAGAACTAAAAGATGCGTATACGAGCTACATGGAACAGAAAAATTTCCCTCAACAAGCGATTGTTAAAGACTTGTCAGAAGTTGCCTCGGCACTTACGCAACGAAAACTTCTTTTTAGCCACAACATCAAGCTAACCGCTCCTGCCGATCAATTTGAGGACTATGTACGAATTGAAGCTATCGACGGAGATCCAGACGAGAATGGCAACATGCCTAAATGGACAAAAATCACAGTCCGAGATCACATCAGAGATCAGGAATGACTGAAGCTGACATTCTTGCGCGTTGGGAAAATGACAAGCCAATTTATTACGCTTGGTCAGAATTCATTGCGCAAAAAATTTCTAGCCAGCTCAACCATGCTATTGCGCCTACCACTCTTGAGTACTTTATCAAAGTACCGCTAAAAGCACGATTGAAAGAGAATTCAACCTTAGTAGACAAAGCACTCTATCGGAACAAAGACTATCAGAATCCGTACGACGACATCACAGACAAAGTTGGAATGCGTTTTGTCGTACTACTCACATCAGACATAAGAAAAATCTGCGATGTCATTGAAAACGATGAGAGCAAAAATTTTTGGACTGCATCAAAAGATCGAGATTATGAAAAAGAGCGTGATGAAAAGCCTCTAGAGTTCACATACCAATCTGTTCATTACGTACTGCGTGCCAAACAAGGTATACAGCACGAAGGCATCAACATCCCTGAAGGTACAGCTTGCGAAATTCAAATACGCACGCTCCTTCAACATGCACATAGCGAATTAACTCACGATACGCTGTACAAACCCAAAGCAAACGCGGCATCAAGTGTCAAGAGAACTGTTGCCAAAAGCATGGCTTTGATTGAAGCAACTGATGAGTTTTTCGAGCAAGCAATGGCTCACTTAGATGAAGTGGCGTCAGCTCAGCGAGAACTCTTAAGCTTTCTTTCAACTGAATACCTAAAAAGAGTTGGAAAACCAGCCTTGCAAGAACGCTCAAATCAGTTCATTCTTGACGCACTGTTCGACTTGCTTCCTGAAGCCCCTCAAACTGAAATCGTCAGTTTTTTCGAGGCCAAATCTTTTATCTTTAACAAAATAAACGAACAAGCACCGATCAGCCATTTATTCAATCAACCAATTGTTCTATTGGTTTACTACTTGGTAAGCACTAAACCAGCTCAAACTCGTGCCAGCTGGCCGATTGATGAAACTGACCTTGCAAAAATCTACAGCGACTTAGGAAAAGGTTTTGAATAACCGTTAAAGCTGTCGGCATAAGATGTCCTCTTGATACCTTTGCCAAATAATCCGCAACTGACTCGCTGCGAAATTGAGCTCTTGCAAGGGTACATCAATCGCATCATCCAAGACGGTACATACACAACGGAGAGACAAATCAAAGGTATACCAATGCGGCATAGAGTTAATCGACTCACGTCGATTTCGAACAGCCTGGACAAATGGAATATCTTTGGGAAGGTCAAGCTTGCTGCGCATGTAGTACTCATCTAACGGATTGGCATATGGAGCTAACCTCTCCGTCACTTGCAAAGAAGCCACAAGAAACGATTTGGGAATTGGAACATTCCAATCGATATTGAAGTGGGCTTGGAGCCTACGTGCAACGTTACGCAATGAGTGCAACCCAGTTTTGACATCAGCAATAGGCGCACCCGACCATTCACGAGCATCGCTTATTGCTCGGGAAGTTGCCCAATCCTCCACTTTTTGCAACACAGGTATGTTTTTTGGTTTTCTTATAAAATCTAACCAACTCTTACTCCTACTCGCCAAGGATCGTTGGTAATCCCACTTCAGAACTTGAGGCAGCAAGTTGTTCATCAACCAATCGTGGCAATACTCTGCATCCCAATTTCTACGAGGTGTAAATCCTTGTCTATCGGAATCCGGCAGATACTGCGGCGACCAACCAAGCTGAACGCACGAATCCGAAGGCAACACAATTCCCTCAGTGTTGTAGGCGTACATGATGAGGTGATACCCTGCATCTAATGTGTCCGTTGCATTGGGAACATAAACTTTCAGAGGCCCAGATGCAGCATCAAAGATATGCCAAGGTGAATCTCCATTTGCCACATCATGTACTGTTGCGAACTCTTGAATTACCCGCCAGAGTCTCAGCTCCACATCCACGAGTGCATAGGTTAGTTCGGATAAATGCGGTATTTTTTTAAATCGCAGCGTCCTCCAAATCGACTCTTGAGTGCTCAATGCTTTCAGAACTTCAGGCCATGCCTTTTCAAAAACCCAATCAAGGTTTTCGACTTCAGCTTGATTTAACAACAGCAACGTTGATGGCGTTTGAAAAATGTACTGATCAGAATTGTGGCTTTTGACAGCGTAAGGGCGTTCATTACAGAACTCAACATATGCACGCCAGCGAAGCCATCCAAGCAACGTGGAACTAGAAAGCACCGTCGTGACCCCTGATAGATCTTGACGCGAAAATGTTAACGTTGCTGAGCAATTCATGGAGCCATCACCGGGCAGCATGATGGAGCAATGCACGTTTTCATTTTCTAATGCAATGAACCGCCCTAGTGAAAAATCACTGCAATACTTTGTTCGGTACTGCTTATTGGGTTCTGTTGATGCAACAACCTCAACATTTTGGCAAAATCTCTCGGCGTAAGATGCTCCAAAGTACCGCGTGACCAAACGAGGTAGCTCGCGTAGCTTATCTTCTAACTGCGAACGAGCCCAAAGAACGCCTTCAATTTTCTTTTCGAGAAGTAAGCCTTGACACTCTACCCATTCTCGAATTAATTGAGTGTCTGAAATATTTATAGCAAGACACAAATAGTATTTTTCTGCAGTTTTGCCAAACTTACCTAACAAAAAATCCTTGACCCAAGACCGCAGAGAACCACGTTTGACATCTCGAACATGCTTGCATTGAAAAACGTAATGACACTTGGCGTATTCATCGTAAGCAAAAACATCAACGCCATCTTGTGCTTGCCCTGAATGGCCATATCGCAGCACATTCTTGTAGCCCTCCCCTTTGGGATGTTGGGCAATTTGTTTAATTAACTCTTCGAAATCTTGCCAAGTAATTTCAGAACTGTTGAATGGCAATTCGCGAAGCAATGGGGAAACGGGAGGCATGTATTACTCCAGTGTACTAGTGGCGCATCTAAATTGATTAGAGCCGAAGAATCTGACGATACATTGATACTACCCAACCGCAAGATCTCAAATGTTAATTTACCCTCTCAAAATTAGAAACGGCATAGCGCCATAGCTGCCAGATGCAACGGATTGACTTTGTCGCAAGGAAGTTGAAACCTCATCCCAGACTTCATCAAACGACTCGTTCTCAAGTGCAAACCGGTTAACGATCTCCTTGGCAATCATGCGCTGAATGCCATCAAGCCTACGCAGCCTTGCCCCATCAGACTCCATCAACAGTTTGCGGCACTCGATGAAGTCGTTTAAATTGATGAGCGCCACGTTAGACACAGACAGCTCTTGGGCTGTGATACTGCTCCAGTACCCACTGCTCATTCCCAGTGCGTGACTAAACGCTCGCACAGTCAACTTGGGGTACGCATCACACATCGCCTCATACAGTTCATCTTCAAATCGCATGCTCTTCTCCATCTTGCATAAATTATTTATGCACGGAATAAATACATACATGAAGACATTCACCGCACTCATCAAGGCACGCGTTGGCAATAGCGTTAAAGCTCTCCCCGTAGAAATCCGAGCACAAAACAGCTCCGACGCTAGGTGGCTACTGCAAGCCATTTATGGTTTTCATGCACTGGTGTCGTCCCCCACCGAACTGCATGAAGATGAACAGCTCGACGAGTTGACTCAAGCAAAAACACCGGAACAGCAGCGCATTGCGAACCTTCAAACCTCCAAGGATCGTGCAAGTGATGCACTTAAGGCTGAGCGTGATCGACAAAAACGGGCCAAGGCATTCAAGGCACTGTCAGCAATCAAGCCAACAGTGCCAACGCTTTGACCTTTGCTACTTGTTTTTTGAGTCCAAGTATTGGACGTTTGACTTGAACAACTTCTGCCACTTTGGGCGACTTGCTGGCCAATGCCTCGATCTGCATGTCCAAGTCCCCTGCTTCCACCGCAGTTTTGATCACCTGTACTCATTTCAAACTCCATTTGTTGTTACAGGAGTTGTTAATTTATTTTCAGACCATTGAGATGGACAACCTGTTTCTTGCTAACCCGACACTTTGGAAGGGCTCGACATACTGAACCAGTTTGATTCGTTAATACAAACGAAGTGCTTGGCTTTGCATCCTTTGGCTGCGGCCTCTTCTTGTGCAATACGAGCACGATGTGCTTGCTCTTCGCGCTTGACATCCAACAAGCGAGGTTCATAGCGTTTGAGTTCTTTGGGCGTTAGATGCCAATAGGGATTGCCTGTGCGTTCTTGCATTTGGTATTCGATCTCACATTTGAGATCAAGTCCCAAGCGATGCTCAAAGAAAATGGCGTCATGCACATTGGCAATGGGTGTGCGGCCTTTGGCATGGGCCACCTCACGCACGACATCCATGACAGCGGTTTCAGCATGTTGGTACAAATAGGCCAAAACTTTGGCTTTGCTGGATCTGCCACTGTGCGTTTGCAAAACTGACATGCTCAACAACTCAGGATGCTGAATTTTGACTTGCCCGAACAAATAGTCATCCAGCATGTTCTGCTCTTTGATGAACGCTCTGACTGTGCTGTTTGCCAAAAAACGTTTGCGGTCATCGGGATTTTTGATGATCTCGACCAAGGCTGGATTCGTCCACTCACCATTCGAGTTCTGCCAACCATGACTGGTAAGACGCGCACCAAAGCTGATTGCAGTCAATGCCTCTTTGAGCGACTTCGCTTGGTAGTCTTTATCAAGCACTGGGCTGCTGGCAGCAAAAGTGAAATAGCGCACGGTGCTCATGAAATCATTTTTATTTTCCAAGAAACAGGTCGTGGCTGAAAATTCTTCACGCACAGATTGCTCGGAACCCAGTGCTTTGAGGCAGTCGCGTGCAAACCCCATCTTCCAAGCGATGACGCTGCTTCTGATGTCGTACTCCCAGCAGTTACCCAACATGGCGCGGCGTAGCTCTTTGTTGACGTTTTGCACGCTCACGCCCTCGTAATACTTGCGACCAAACTCACTGGACTTTTTGCGCTGTAAATACAAACCGTTGAACACCTGTGCGACCGCCAACACGATACGGGCTTGGCGCAAAGCATGCGCCTTTTGATCCCGCGTCAGGTACTTGGCTTCGGTGTTAAGCCAAACGACATAGTTTTTTAAAGACTCGACATCAACGGGCATGGGATCAAACACCGCCAGTAGCCCGGCATCAGTCCAGTCAAATTTGAAGTCTGGATACAACAATTCGCACAAGGCTTGGTTACTCGCATCGCTTCCCCGCAGGTAGATGTCTATTTCTTGGTCACTGGTTTGGTCGTTCAATATGTCTTCCTTTATTTGTAGTGTGTTGGTCATGGTCGCTAAGGGGGTCAACTTGACCTCTGACAGCTTGCCTTTAAGGTTGGAGCCCTCGTCCACCTTTTGTACCAAGGCTAAGTTGTTGTCATTGAGCCATTTATGCAGGGTGATTTTGTTAGGACCAATTTGCCCCCCACTATTACGAAGTTTTTTCAGAGATACTGGAAACATGCTTAGTTTTCGTTGTTCCGGTGTCAATCCCCACTGCAAGGAAAGAAACAATAGTTTTTCCAACACCTTCACGTATTTATTAAGCGCTCGGCGGGCGTTATAAGGTTTTGGAAATTCTTGCTGCAAGACAGCGTAAACAGTTTGATTAACGGTAATTTGGATCACATGCTTCCTTATCTGCGCTTCAAAATGCGCGTTAGCTGACATGTATTTAGTCGCTACAAAATAGGAGCATGACTTTTTAAAAGTCATGCGCTTATAGTAAATACGCTAAAGCGCGGTGAACTGATCAGCCAGCCTCATAACCCATGCAGGAAATTTCATAAGATTAGCCAGTCCTTGCGTTTTTTTAGCCCGATGACAAAGGCTACTGTTGTTTCGCAATTCGTTTGGCTTTCCAAGTTGCCTTCTGTTTCGCAATGGCTTCAGGACTCTTTTTCTTGCCAACGTTATGAGCGCGAAGTTTGGCCCGGGTTTCCTCACTCATGACTTTGCCGCGATGCGCAGCACCAATTTTTTCACGTTGCTCCGCAGTTAACTTTGCGGGCACGTACCCATTCGATTTGCGCTCTTGGTTGGCCGCACTAATCTTGGCGCGAGTTTCTGCACTGACTACTTTCCCACGGTTAGCCGCGGAAATCTTGGCCTTAGTCTCGTCAGTATGACGATGCAAGCGACTGGAAGCACTAATTTTGGCGCGAGCTTCGGGGCTGGATTTCCGTCCACGTAAAGAGTCTGAAATTTTTTTGCGTAATTCTTGACTCAAAGTGTAAGACGATTTGCCAGTTTGCTTGTTCTCAGATTCATACAAAGAAAGATCAGGAGCACATTTTTCGATCACATCTGAAAACTCTTCCTCAACCAAAAGCCACTCCATACCTTGAGTGATTCGCACGCCAGTGTTACTCTTGTTCATAGTCAATCCCCAACAAAATGGAACAATTGCTAATCCATCCATCTGGATCTGCTTTAATTTCACTAGAAATTTTTATTGGCAGACGAAGGTCCAGATTACGGATCTTCGAAAAATTTTTCCAAATAAATTTCAACAACTGATTCTTCTCTTCAGAATTAATATTGCATTCTTCATACCCAGACAGATAATCGCGCTCAGCAACAAAATAATAAATATTTGCAAATTGCTTTTCCTTGCTTTGCATCACAACAGGCCAAATATTGGTACGACTTTCGATCGCACGCATGTGCTCTCCAACACGACCACGACGATTGGCACGGAAATCAACGTTGGTACAAACAATTAATGTCCCTTCATACAGAAAGTTTGCCGTTGGAATGTTGTTAACCAAAGGGATTCGACTGGACTCGTAGCAAACTTGCATGCCTGTTTTTTCCAATGCGGCCTTCAGAATTCCAAGTGCAATTTCATCCCCAAATAAACAGTCACAATCATCAAGGACTACAACTTTTCCTTTTGCGCGGTATTCCGCCAAAATGCGGAAAAGTTGCATTGTTGTCAGATGTCCCTTCACAACTACATAATCAATGCCAAGAATTTTGTTAGCTGATTCGAGTGCTTCTTGGACAACATGAGATTTACCAAGCCCGGGATGACCTTGCAAAATCAAACTCTTGTGAGAGCCTCGGATCACCGTTTCCACATAACGCTTAGTTTTCTCATGGAAGTTCCTGACATTTTTTACTTCATTTGTAACAGCTTCACAAAAATCTGATGAGCTCAAGGTTACCGAATTATTCGCAATTGCTCCACCTGCAATATTTGCAGCACCAGTTTTCACCAAAGTAGTCATATAAATCTCCTTCACATTGATTGGTCAGTTAATAAAACTCACAAAATTTCTTAAAAAGCTGATTTGAGCTAGATACCGTGTTCTGCCAAACTAATACTCCTTTATGTTTTCACGTTGATTTAGTGACCGCACCACCTAGTGCTGCCACACCTTTAGTTCAACTAACTTATTGAAGTTTTTCGGACTGAAGTAAATGTACGAATTGATCGCATCACTTATTGCTTCAACATTTCCGTTTCGGGAAATGGTGCAAATCTCTGATGCACTTCAATTAAAAACATCCCTCTCAGCCCAACTAACTTAATTGCATTTGCTGGATTGGTTGTAGCTTAAGTGGGTGAAATCACTGCATTTACATCAACGTTTGCTTTTGGGCATCTGGTGCAAAACACATTCATCACTTCAACTCTGCCATCTCGTCATCCAACTAACGCGAACAGTTTTCTGAACGTTTTTTGACTGTAGACTTCAGCTTGATCGGGCGTTACTTAAACACGCACTTTGGGCAAAGTGGTGCAATATAGGTATGTGTCCAAATAGATGACAGGCCGTTGCTTAAGTCACTGAGTAGCAACGTCAACTCAGAATAATTCGGCGGCTGCGAGCAAATTGCATCAACGCTCACGCTTAGGGTATCGAGGTAGCAGCTCTCACAGTTAGCGTCCGTGTAATATTCAATAGACGCCAACCACATAACACTAGGAGACATTGAGATGGGGATTCATAACGTACGACTTACAGACCCAACCAATCACTTGCCAAGTGATTTGCGTTTTTATCTGTGGCCCTACTTTTTAAAACTCAGCCCTAGCTATGCAGAAGTACATAGGCTTTACACCGCCAATCCACGTGCACCACGCCGCCCCCGCATTCCTGCTGCACTTAAAGCGGTGGCTGAGGTGTACGAAATCGTGGGCGATATTTACACAGAGCGTGTGTTCGATTGGCCTAGAGACAGATGGGTTGAAATTTTTGGCTTGCAACTGGCCGCCGAGCAACTGAAATTGCTTTGTGTTTTGAAGCAAGGTCGACAGGTGAGCTTGGACAGACTGGCACCGATTTTAGAAAAGTATCTTGGAACAACACGCCCAAACATGGACAACCCCACGACCATGATCATGGCGATTCCCTTGGATCAGAAGGTGGAAACTACGATTTCAACCATCAGAGAGGCCATCCGCTTTTATCGCGAGCAAGATGTTATTGATGAAGACTCGGAACCAACCATTCCGCAGTTGGTTCTTGAAGAAAGCGGCCCTCGCCTTGATAACCTAATTGACATGTACAAAATGGTTCTCTACAAAGCGGCTCACCCCGAGCAAACCGCTTGGCAAATTGCGTACAACTTGAATTGCTCGCCTGTACACAACCAAGCGATTGATGACAACGCGAACCCAGACATTGCACCAGAAGATGCAAGAAAATATTTGAACAACATCGCTGCCAGAAATCTAAAAACTGCATTCAATATTGCTGAGAACGCCGCACGGGGCCATTTCCCATTAGCTGATGATGTTTACACGATGACAGTTGACATGCGCCCCTATGAATCCATAGCGGCACTAAAAGACGATCCATTGCCGCTAGCCGTTGTTCGTAACGTAATAGAAACAGAAAACGCTGGTGATGACCCTATGTTTGCTGATCGCGGGTTCACAGACGGAACAGTCTACTAAGTGAACTAGTCAACGTTTGGAACACATGAGTGGGAACAAGTGACAGGGGGTGGTTTGGCGAAGTAAAAAAGCTCGCTAACCCATGTCTCTCAAAAAAGCCAAGAAACAGAACATCTGTCCTTGGCTTCGCCCCTTCTTTCATCTCCACTTGTCTGGCTTCTTGGATCAATTAATACTATAAGCGTGTGACTTTTTATGAGTGGAAACGAAAATTTAAATGCTTAGAACGACCTTTCTAAATGAACAACAACGTCAAACTCAAACTCCCAACTTCAAATAGAAAAATTGTTGAAGTTTCAATCTTGCAATTTTTCGACTCCGCACTTTATAGATTCATCTCACAACTCACACCTAACGTTTCTTCAAATCTAGCGTGTTTTATCGATGCAAAAGGTCTTGCAGACCATCTAAATTATTTGCTTTTCACTCCAGATCTCGATACAGATGAAGTTACATCACTTGATGAGCGCCAAAATTATTGCCGGAAATTTTCAGAAGAAATTTCAACCGGCAATGCACCCTTAGTTCTCAGCTATGTTTTTCTGTCCATTGATCTGGAACCTCATTGGGTATTTAAACTTGTGCACTGTTTAAGCGACGCGAGTGAAATACAGATGCTATTGACCTTCACTACAAATCGTCTACTTCAATGTGAAATCGAATGGTACACATCCAAAGATGACATTGATTTACCCGTCGAAATTAATGATCCCTTTTGGGATCAGCAATCGACATGGTATGAATTGAATAGAAGGAATTTCTAGTGTTTGCAATTAACTCGCTGAATGTCTAAATCATGGACACCAACCCATGCAGATGTCTTTTGGTAAGCATCAAGGCATGTTGATAGCAGACCTACCGGGAAACTATCTCAACTGGTTTGCACGAGAGGGATTTTCAAAAGGGGAAATCAGTCGGCTACTAGCCCTGATGCACGAAATTGATCACAACGGGCTGAGTGAGTTACTGACCCCGCTCAGGCATCGTTAAGTTCGTAGTTTTTTCAGTACTCGCTGGGCAGCATGATGACCCAATGCTCACCGTCCCAGCAGGCATACAAAGTGATGGATTGCATGGGGAAGTCTGTGTACGGAATTTGTTGACGCGCATGCTCTTTGCCGTTTCCATCCTCGTAGAACATGGTTGCTTTGCTGTTCTTCACGGTCATACGCACTTGAACAAACCAGTCTTGTGTCCCAATTTCGGACAGATGACTTGCAATCGCATCCATCATCCAAAAGCACTCCGCCTCTTCAGCTAGGTATTTGGTGCCATCAGTGAGCAAGTGCTTGTTGGTGATTCGGTAGTAACGCTCAGTACCAGTGAAATATGAAAGCTGGCTGGGGTCGAAGTTCTTCATCTGTCGTCCTTTTTTAGTGACTACAGTTTGTTTTCAGATCAGGTTTTGGGCGACCTAAAACCCGATGGTTTGGTGGGTTACCTGACTCAATTTAATTGACTGCTATTTGTGGGGAGCAGTCCTTCGTTACGAAACTTGCTACTAAGCAGCAATCACATCATTGCGGTAATTCTTAATATTATTTACATCTTTAAAGCAACATTAAATTTAGGCACACCGCATATCGATTTTGTTGAATTTATAGAATTCAGATTGAGGCATACTAATGGTAGCTAAGCGATAACAGGAAGAATAGATGATTACTCTAAATCAAGATAAGGAGCTTGTGAGGGTATCGTCTTGGGATGACATAACTCAGCGCCCCGGTTTTACAGCCCCCTTAGACCCTTTACAACACAAGCTAAAAGGGATTATTGGACAGTACTCTTTTGCAAGTGATATTCCATGTGGCCTCTCCACGTGTCGCACGATGCATAAAAATGGTTACTTAGTGGTGACGCAATCTGGTCATGAAACAAACCTCGGGAAGGATTGTGGGAAAAACTACTTTGGAGTTGATTTTGAAACAATGCGCAACATTTACGACCGTGATTACCGAGCAAAAGAGCAAAGGGAACGGTTGTACAGCCTTCAAAACCAACTTGATACATGGAACAAAAAATTAGCTAGCGTTCGTGCCGGTGCCACTGGTGTTGATGCTACTTGGCACAAAGTCAGACCTTTTCGGGAGATAGGTAAAGGAGTTCCAAATCTTGTGGTGCAGCAATTACGATCAATGCTTAAAGCAGGAACATCGATTCTTACTATTGACCGGCTGGCTACGCAAGAAGAAACCGAACGGTTTGAAGCATCTCAAGGGCGAAGTGTCCAACGACCACACTATGTCTCTCAAACATTAGGTGAAATCCAAGGTCTTCATGCGCTGCGAGACGATATGGATCTGAGATCTTTGTTTGTCTTAGAGCTGGAAGAACCGCTTAACGAATTCAAAAAAGTAATAGTTGAAACTTTAAGCTCGAATGAACTGAATCGATATGCAAAATGGGAGTCGGGACTTGATGCGCACTTCAAGAGAGCAATGAAAAGCCTTGAGGCTGCTTCGATATTTCTCAACTCAGCTAACTTAACCAAGTTGTCAAAAATTTTGACTAAAGATGAAGATCGTGAAGCCTACGAAAAATTTCTCCATTCGTGCTTTGCATCAGAAAAAACTTGAAAGAGACCTAGCATGTTGGATCTAATAACAGTGCCGATACCCGAGGATGAAACGGATCTTATCGCTTACTTTGAAGATCAATTGGATTCTGCGTTCCGCGATGCACTCAATTTTGATGTAGTTAGACAAAGGGATCGCGCAGTGCTCGACGATGTCAGAATTACCGACGTAACGATCACTGAAATTGGAGTTGATGTCTCCTATTCAATTCAATTTTCTGCTTATCTTGGATGTCGTGATATGAACTGGACAGATGAAGAATACTATTGCGCATTTGGAAAGAAGCAGGATGAAGCATGGCTCTTTGCTCATCACAAACCTTGGACTCCACGCTCAACACACGAAGAGTTTTGACCAACGAATTCCAGCAAAAGCCAATAGCGTTCAAAATATCGAGACGCTCCTCACAAATTTACCCCTTTGTCCACATTTTGAACACTGCGCCCGCTAGCTAGCGACGCTTAAAACACGCTACAACCCCACCGATTTACCCATTCGAATACTTGGGTAGCTGGCTACTCTGATCAACGCATGTAGGGCTTGCATTGCAACGCGCTGCCGTTATCCACAGCGCAGCATCTTTATCCACAAAAAATCACGAAAAACTGTGCTTTCTCGTGATTTCGCGGTTATCTCTTTGTAATCATTGATGAAAATTTTCGTCAAAAAGTTATCCACAGCCAGTTCATCAGCACCCTACTTTCACTGGTAACCCGACGCTTTGGCGGGTTTCAGGTTGTCCATCTGAATCTATGAAAACACAATAGAACTAAGGAAATTACACGATTTAGAGGACAACACAATGGCACAAGCAAAGACACTCAGCCCAGCAGACATTGAACGCTTGTTGGCTCATATTGATACACGCAAACACGCAGCACGTAACAGGGCCATGGTGCTGCTCACACACTGGGCAGGTTTGCGTATTGGTGAAGTGGCATGCTTGCGCTGGTCAGATGTGGTGACAAATGAAGGCGTCATCAAGGAAGAGATTCGCTTGCTGCCCGATATGACCAAGGGTCGTCATGCACGCACTGTGTTTGTGAATGCAAAGCTTAAAGCCGAGTTGCAAACCTATGCGGCGCAGGCTCACTGCGTAGACCGCAGCTACCCATTCTTTGCAAGCCAAAAGAGCATCAAAGCAGGATTTACTGCAAACAGCTTGGCGCAAACGCTTGCCCTGCTCTACGCAGGTGCAGGACTTGAAGGCGCTAGCAGCCACAGTGGGCGCAGAACGTTTTTGACTACGCTGGCCAACAAAGGCACTGCAATCCACTTGTTAAAAACGCTGGCAGGCCACCGCAACATCCAAACTACTGCTACCTATTTGTACAGCAGCCCTAAACAACTCAAAGCAGTTGTGGAGCTTGTTTGATGCAAGGCTAGGTGAGGAATCAAATCATAAAATCCGAAAAAATTTGCAATTCCATCAATGCTCAAGCACTCGACAGAACTCAACCATTCACCGCGCTGTGATCGCTGCGCGTTTGTCATGCTCTCGGACTCATCTGCCTCGGGTTTTCGCTGTGGGCACGAGTATTTCCAAGCCGCACCACAAGATCGCAAGCCCTTAAAAATGGACCATTACCCCGAAGTCCAGCCCCTTGACTGCTGTGGGCACTGGAGTGGCAAAGCTGATCGCGTGCTAGATCACCAATAACGCGACCGCTGTTTGGGGCTCACTAGCTGCATAGTTTTTTATTTCAGCACTGAGACGCCTTGCAATCGTTTTAAGCGTGCGCTGTAGGGGGTATTTGATGGGGATAAACCGTGTATTTGCATTTTACTCGCCGCAAAAGCAGCAAAATCCAGAACAAAACAGGAATTTTCTTGGTATTTGCAAAACAGGTATGTGACTTTCAAAAAGTCGCATACTTATAGTAATAAGAACCCAAGAGCGGAGAGATGAGTCAATTGATGGCATTGAAGGATGGGATCAAAGAAATGCAAATCCTTGCCCATTGATTTCTTCAAAGATACCAATGAAAAAGCGCACCCGAGTGCGCCTTCAACACAAGCTCGTTTAGAAACTTATTGCACGGCGGCTACTGGCGCCGCAGCTTCTTGAGCAATCAGTGCTGAATCCAATGTACCTGCCGTCTTAAGTTCTTGCACCCAGGTTGGTGACACGCCACGGCCTGTCCAAGTTTGCTCTGGATTGGCGGGGTTACGGTATTTGGCAGCGACCTTTTTACCTGCCAATGCCCCCTTCTTTGCCCCCTTCTTTGCACTACTGGGGGCCTTGGCGCTATTTGGAGCTTTGGCTGATTTACCAAAGTCAAAGGCTTTAGCGATATCGTCAGATGTCAAGCCTGCATCTTTTGCCATTTGAACAATTTTGCTCAGCACTTTGTCAAATGACTTAGCTTTGAGTGCTTGCTCTTTTTTCTCCAGTGCTTCGCGTTGCTTTTTAAGCGCAGCTAATTGACTTGCGACTGATGTACGCGCCATAAGAAGTTCCTACCTTAAGTTAATAAGCAATATTTTATATGAAAAATCAGCCGGAACATAACTTCGATTCCAACTTAATATTTGTGACCTGCCCGTCTGAATCGTACCAAGGTAATAGCAGCAAGTCCGCAAACTTTGGAGAGTTGCGGATATACCCCCATCGATTTACAGATGAGCAAATCATCCCTTTCCTCACCTAAGCAGAAGCAAGCATGCCCATCAAGGAGCGTTGACAAGCCAAACGTGAAGCAATTGGCAAGATGATCCAAGACCATCAACTCACCCGTGATCTGTGCGAACGCATTGTGGCCATTATTCATGTGCGCCGCAGGTTTGGCTATAGATCGTATCGATGACTTGCTGCGCCTAGAGTTCTCGCACATGAAGAACAAGCGGGTGTATTGGCTTTACCAAGACGCCAACTTAGCCGTGCACCGTCGCAAGAAGGCCAAACGGCCATTGAATGAACGAGTACCTCTGCAACCGGCGCAAACAGTCAAGGAGGTAGGAACACGAGCTTTACCTCAGATAGCTTGTCAAACGGTCGCAGGATCAAATATCTCATCACAGTGGCCGATTATTTCAGCCATGATGGCGCAGAGACGACAACGAAGTCAGACCACACAGCACTTGGGCCGGACATCACCGGCTCAAGTCGCGCTGAAATTACACTAAATTAACAATCAATCCCTATAGGAAACAGGCAGTCTCACCACCAGCCGAGATATTTCATCTGAAATAAAATAGTATTTAGCATTCCCTTGCAAGAAATAAATCATTTTTTTTGCTAAAGCGAGTTCAATACCTGGACCTTCTTGCAATCTAAATTTATAGCGCTCGTTAGACCAAAACTCTTTTAGAAACTTATTCTGAGATCCGTGTGTTAATGAACCCAAAGAATTTATCGTTATATTAACAATCAAATCATTACCACAAAGCAATGTATTTAAATGAATTGACGTACCTTTGCCCGCGACCTGAACCGCACTAAAAACCAGCGCGTCTAGTACTTGCCGGACTCTATAAGCATCCCCGTAGATATCCAACAAAGAAGTCTCTGTCGAACTTGTGAAAGTTAAAGTTGCATTGCGTTTGATCGCTTGCTTATGATAAAGACTAACAACCGAACAAATTAACTGGTTTATTGAAAACTCAGAACAACGAGCCTTAATCTGGCCCGATGTCAGGCAATTCAAATCAAAGAATGAATCGCTAGTACGAATCAAATTTTGACTACTTTCACGAATAATTTTGGCAGTAAAACTCATCATTGGCTCGGTCGAGCTAGATTCCAGGAATTCTGAGTAGCCAACAATCCCTGTTAGTGATGTTCTAAACTCATGAGAAAAGCGCGCCATTAGCGTAAATTTACTATTAAAAACCGAAAGTCGATAAAGTAGCATTTGATACAGCCAAGCCTTTAATCGATAAAACCAAAAATGCATAAACATCCTTATCAAATAAAATCTTGCGTAAACACAATAAGTTTGGATCAACTTCGAATTTTTTCTAAAATTTTTAGCTTATCATCGACGATCGAAGTGTTTCTCGGAAACACAAAATTGTTGTGCATCCATATCAAAACAAACCCTGTCAAAATAGTATTCAAAATCAGCCGCTGATACTTTACTCCACTGCGATACGGGATCAAACTTCAGCACCTCAAACAAATAATGATTCATAGCATGCATAAATACGCTAAATCCTGTTACGTTATGAACCTGACTTGTTAATTGAATACTCCAGCTGAGATGTAGATCACATCTGCATTCCAAATTAACTTCGGCATCAGCGCTATATATCATGCATCCATATTGCTCAAAATCATAAAAAAATTTCCCTATATAGCCACCCACACCATTTTTTTTGACAATGAGAGATCGAGGGAATATTTTAAGGTAAGACATAAAGTTATTTGAGTATCCGACAATTAACTTATCCGCCTCATTTGAACCTTAGAAATACAGGTACCAACTTCCGAAAATAACATCTTTAGCATGATTTAGGCCATGAAAAAATAGATGAACTATTTACTAACGAGATATACACATTGCGAGCATAGCTCGCAATGCAATAAAAATCGTTAACAACCTTCATCACAACACTTGGAACGCCACATACCTAGTTCCTGTTCCAAATGTGCCGCCTGTATCGTTGTCATTGTCAACCTTTCCGGTGGAGATATCAATGTAAATATGATCATCTGCCGTATTTCTAGTGGCAGACCAATACTCTCCGGTCAGCCAACCAGTAGGTATGCCCGACAAATTTGTTGAGGTTGATGCACCGTTGGATGCATCCCATACCGCCAATAGATCATCGTACGTCGCGTTCGTTGTATTGCCTGTGATTGCAGTCCCATTAAAATTAGTACCACTAGTTAACTCCGCTAGTGTCGCCCCTACTGCCCCTATTTTCGGTAAAAGCATGCTGACGGCCAAACCACCCTCTGTGTAAAGCGTGAGGTTTCTAGCGCTTGTGGTATCCGTTGTATCACTACCCCCATTGATTAGACTATCTAATTGTTCGTGAGATTGCTTGTCACCTGAATTGGCGATTCCGTCATCGTTCGCGTCCCAGAAGTAATAAGTCTTACCGCCATCTACTGTTACTGGCGCAATTAAACGACCTACAGCCGTCGTGTGCGCTGCGTCCGCATACAACTTAATCACGCTAGCTGTCATCGTCAATGCAATAGCTTGATCCGAGGTATTACCTGCAGTATCAGAGGCAGTCACAGTGAAGTCATATATGTGATTAAAACCAACATCTTTGGACGTTGAGTACTTCTCTGCAACAGTAAATTTCACCACGCCGGTACTGCTGTTAATATTAAATAAACCAGCATCCTGCCCACTTAGCGAATATGTGATTCCAGAATCTACTGTACCTGCGGCATCAGTCGAGTTAGCGTTATACACCGTCGTTGTGGTTAACACCCCAGTACCTGTACCGGCATCGTTTACCGATGCACTAGTCAAACTACTAAAAATTGGTGGCGTTGAATCCAGAGTGTAATTAGCCAATGAACTCACCGTGCTATAGCCCAAATCGTCTGTTTGCTTAACCCTATAACTGTGCTCGCCACTGCTTAGATCAAAACTGCTGCCAACAACCACCTGCTGCCAATTGCCCCCGTCTACTTGATAAGACCATGCCGTATCTGCTTTAAGCCCACCAATATTCACTGTTGCCACGTTCGTAACTCCGTCCGTCGTGTTCGCTCCACTGTCTGTGGCAAGGGCCAAGGTCAGTGAGGCTGGCGCTGTCGTGTCCACCTTATAGCCGACGTTGTCGGCCACCGCGGCGTGCGTGATGGTGGCGGTGTTGCCTGCCGTGTCAGTGATGGTGCCGCTGTTCAGGTTTAGGGCATTGAGGCCAATGCTAACACCGTTGGCATCGGTCTGACCGGCCAAGATGGTGTAGGTAAAGGTCAAGCTGTTGGTGCCGGTACCTGCTGTGTAGTTGGCCTGCACCGTGGTTGAGCCAATGACCAGCGCCAGTTGCGGTGTGCCCGTGACCGTCACCGCTTCATTGAAGCTGACCGTGGCCGTGACCACATCGCCTGCATTGAGGGTGATGTTTTGCAAACCCATCGCGCTGGTGATGTCCACAGTATTGACCGTCGCCGCCGTGGCATCGACTGTGATAGCTGCTGCTGTCTGACCCACTGCGCTGCTCAAGTTACCCGCTGCATCGCTCTGGCGCACTTGCAC
>JAHEEQ010000269.1 GCA_024640585.1 Micrococcales bacterium | reverse complement strand
AGGTGGGGGACTATTTAAGCGACTACCCCAATGTTGGAACCTTAGTTCTGAAGGAGAGGTGGCCCCTAGCCAGACCAAGACTTAGTTAAATTGATGCGTGATTGCTTTTGTGGCATTGAGCGAAAGAAATGCATCCTTATTTGGTGGATCAAGACACTCCCCCAGTTGCATGGCCTCGCGTTGCATTTTGAATGCCATTCTCGACAGTTTGGATCGGTATTTGGCCAGCACATTGGCGCTTGTAGCGTTACGAATCAGATAGTCTGCATTGCTCCATAAGACCAGCGCCAGTTGAGTGATGTCTTGGTTGGTTGTCAGAGTCGACTTCACGTCCTTTTTTTGCATATTTCACCTATGTGTTTGGTTAACTATTTGCAGTGTGGGCCCAGATTTGCCGTTTAAGACCGATCCTGCCTACGCGTGCGCGTAGAGGTACAAATGGAGTTTGGCCCTCCACTTCTAATTACCCATTAAGTGAACTATTTGTGCCCTTTTTTATCTACGAATAAATATTCCCTGTTCCCGCCCTAAGGAAAAGGAACAAGGAATAAATATCAACCAGTACAGACTAGAGGGGAGACTGCGTCTCTCCCTCTAGACGTTGTCCTAACTGGCGCCTACTAAATATTGAGGAACAGTTGGGGAACACGAGCCTCTTTCAACCTATCAAACTAAACAGCGCCTAATGCGAGCGAATTATTTGGAAGCACCTTGATGCGATTACTTCCGATCAAATTATTTATTGCATCTGTAATTGTTTGAGCCTTTCCTTTAACGCTGCCTTTTAATTTCGTTTTTGTAACTTTAAAACCTTGCTGGAGAAGTATCTTTAAATGAGAAATAAGTTCCTCCTCCATTGCAGCGTAGACCTGTTGCTTTGACTCTAATATTTTTTGCTGTACATCATCCTCTGTTTGTTTGAATGCTTGCCCAACTCGGTAACTTCTCTCTACAGTATGTCCAAGGGTGTGTTGGCTCCATGCCGAATGAGTCTCCGTGACAAATCGAACCGATCGGAAAGATGGCTCATATCTAATTTTCCCTAATTCCAAAATTCGCTCGTTTGGAATGTTTTTACTGCTTAGAACATAAGCCGTCCCGTGCACGTCACCAGTCCAAGCGCCAGCCCCTCTCGCGGATAAGTTTTTATCAGCTTCTGCCATGGCTTTGGCCGTATGAGCAACGATCCATAAAGGCGTGTTAGATTCTGAGCAAGCACGTTTCACTTCTGAAATAGCACTACTTACTTGCGAGTTATCAGACTCATTTTCTATGTCAAACGTCGCTGCTGCAGTATCAACAACAATTAAAGGCTGTACAACTACCTGCACCCCAGATTCGCCCGACTGAATCGTCGCCTTCGTTCGTGCGATATATCGAACGAAATCAGCGAGTTTGTGTGGATCAGTTCGTCGTCCTTCACAGATAGTTAGCCATTCTCGAATCTCTTCCTCCGACTGATTTAGGCCTCCCCAAACAGACATTCCATAGAGCATGTCACATGCTTGGTTGGTATCCTCCGTGATGTACACGACATGTCTTCGAAAAATTGGTTTCAACTGATCATTGACATCCCCAAGGTGTGCGACAGTTGTTGCCAGTTTAAAAATAAGTGATGATTTACCACTGCCTGGGGCGCCAGCGATTACGAATATCCCCTCAGCAATAAAGTCATCCACTACATAATTTAAAGGCTTAGGCCTTGTTGTACTGATTTCCACTTTTGGGAACCATGTATCTAATTCTGCATCTGAGTACTTTTTGTTTTGAATTGAATTTTGCACTTGATTCCTATGCGCCATCCATATCAATGTTCGTAGAGTAACTTCAGGTTTATTTGAAGAATTCTTAATGTTTCCCCAAAGCCTTTCAGTCTCTGAATAACTATATTTCTCTGAACAAATTTGGCTGTACTCATGAAAAGCATCCAGTGCTTCATCGCCGAATTGATGTTTTAGACCACAAGCGACCTTTACCCAAAGATCGTAATCATCTGGCTCCGGTAAATACGGCAAAATATCGCGAATCACTTTATAAAGTGGCCACTCTTTGGGGTCTAGTATTTGATTTTGATCAAACAATTCAAATGATGATTTGCGTTCTGCCAGAACTTCAATTTGCTCACCTCTATCCATTTTTTGACGAAGTGACGCTAAAGGGTTGATTTCTTTTGGAATGGATCCAGTTGAATACTCTTCAAGCGGTCTTCCCGTCAGGCAAACATAACCTGTTCCATAGAACACTTCTATGTTTCCATGCTTTGATTTATTCACAGGCCACTGGCCTCTAGTCCAGATGTGAACATTTCCAGACATACTCCTCTCAATCCAACCGCCGAAGGATTGAATTTCTCGAATTAGCTGATCAATTTCGGGTTTGATTTGCCCGTTTGAATCTCTAGCGTTATCCAGATCTACGCAAAGAATTCCATCAGCTTTTGGCATAAATCCAATGCCATGGAAATTTCTATCTGACTCAGGTTTTGCAAGTTCAGCCTGCAACAACTCTCTAGCTTCCTCAAAGGGCATTCCTTTGTGGGGCCAATCTTTCAACAAACCACCTGTTTTATCTACTGGTTTTTTTTGTTTGTTGTGAAGAAGAAATTGATCTCTGACTTTTAGGTCTTCAGGGATGTTGTCAATTTCAAGTTGTTTGCGATCTGGGTTTTGGATGTTTTCTGAAATCAGCTCAGGGCGAGCAGATTCGAAGGATTGGGAAAATACACATTTGCTCATAAACGTTCCTAGCAAGTTGATACAGCCCATTTCTGGACCAGTGAGTAGTGCTGCGGTATGACTACTTGTCAGCTTGCGTACGTTTTTAGCTATTCATGACCTCCCGACCGCAATAGGGCGCAATCAAAAAATAACCCTGCTGTGAAGCAGGCCCCTTCGGTCAATAAGCCATTGTTGGAGCCGAAGAGCAGGGTTACCAATCAATACATAACTTACCGACGTTTTTTGATTATCAATGAACTGCTGTGGATCATGTTGTTTTTCATACACACGACTACCCTTGAGGCTCTGGCTTGTCCGCAAACCATCCGCATACTGGGTAAACAGAACCCCTTTGCAAAATATTGTTTTACAAACGTACCAAAGTACTTGCATAATTCAACCTATCAAAATGATAGGTCCTGAGCGTGGCTTCTCCATCAGATCGACAACTAGAAAAACATATCAAGCAATGCGCATTTGACTCGGCACATGTGATCTTTACCGATCATGCCCGCCTGAGAATGCGGCAGCGCTTTATCAACGATCCGATGGTGATGGATGTACTTAGGAACGGCATCATGGCCTCCAAGCCCGAGCCAGATATGAAGTACACAGGACTGAAATGCCGGATGGAGCGTTATGTTGCCGGTGTTCAAGTAGCAGTGGTTGTGTACGTCGAGTACCCCGCTACAGATTTGGTTGTTGTAACTGTGATTGATGTAAAGAAGGATTGAGATGTACCACTACACCGACGGCGGTCTACGCAACGTGTGGCTGGCTAACGGCTACGAAATCAAGAAAACCCCCTTTGGCGAGGGTGTGGCTTTTCACAACCTTGATGGACTCACTGAATCTATTTGCATTGCGCTGACCAATAAGGCTGGCGTTCTAACTGGCGCAGAGTTCCGCTACATCCGCAGCGCCGGTATGTTGCTGTCACAACCTGCGTTGGGCAAGCTCATGGGCATTGATGGCCAATCGGTAGCTCGTTGGGAAAAAACCAGCAAAGTGCCACGTTGGGCCGACAAACTTGTTCGGTTGCTTTACACAGCCCAGGCAGAGGGTAATGAACCTATTGCAAAAGCAGTAGAACGCATCAAGACAGTTGAGCGTTTGGTGAAACAAAGGATTGTGGTGAAAGAGTCCCGAGGCCAGTGGAAGCCAAGCCTACAAGACGAAGAAGCAGTAACTCACTGAACCAACTGCGCCTGCGCAACAGGGCTTGCCGACACCATCGGCACAAACATCCCGC
>JAHEEQ010000265.1 GCA_024640585.1 Micrococcales bacterium | reverse complement strand
TGAAAAGCTCAAGGCGCAAGGTAAATCTGAGCTTTCGGATGACGGGAAGCCCAACATGGGAGACTTTAATCCCGAATTTGTTAACAGCGATACGGACTTAAACAAGTTGTGCCGATCATTGGTTGCAGCACGCGCGGGAAAAATTTGCTTGTACGGAGTGCCAGGTGTTGGGAAGACTTCATTTGGAAATTGGATTGCTAAGCAAATGGACGTTCCTCACTTGGTGCTCAAAGCTTCTGATTTACTGGGGTCCTATGTGGGTGAGACTGAGCAGAACATTGCTCGTGCTTTCCAAAGTGCAAAGCAACAAGGTGCAGTTCTTCAACTGGATGAAGTGGATAGTTTTTTACAGGATCGCAGTAAAGCAAGTCGCCAATGGGAGTTGACGTTGGTTAATCAAATGTTGCTCGAGATTGAAAATTTTGATGGAGTTCTGATTGCCTCTACGAACTTGCTGGATAGTCTCGATGAAGCCTCATTGCGTCGGTTTGATCTTGCAATCAAACTTGATTTTTTGAAACCAGATATCGCATGGCTGTTGTTTGTAAAAGTGTGTGGAGAGCTGGGTTTCAATGCTGAAGATGTACGCATGCAAGCTCGGCTTCGTGCACTTACGCAGTTGACGCCAGGAGATTTTGAGCAAGTGATGCGTCGCGCAAAGTTGCTTCCTTCAGAGTCAGTTGAGGCCTTGATTGAATCGTTGGAGGGCGCCTGCCGCTTGAAGAAGTCTGGCTCTTTTAAGGCAATTGGGTTTTTGGCTAAGGCCTAACAAAGGAGTAATGATGGATCCTACAGATGGGTTGGTTCGTATTGATGCTGATGAATCAGAAAAAGGAATTGAACTTGAATATGAACATGTTTCCAATTTATACGGTCAATTTGGGATTGATTGGCATCTTGTTAAACAGCGAGTCTCAAGTCATGAAATGGAAGATGGTTCAGAAATGGTGATAGATACGCTCTATGTTCGTCTTTCAGACTTGTTGGAAATACAGGTCCGATTTGACATCCGATCCTTTTACGGAAAGTGATCTGTTGAATATTGAACTGTTGGACGCATGGTGCTTCGACGATAAAAGGGGTATTGATGATTCGAAAATTAGTGATGTCGGTGGTTGTTCTGGGTTCCATTTCAGGATGCAGTGAACGAACTGAGTGGGTTGATGTGAAGAATGTTGATGGAGTCGTTGCTTCTTACTTGAATTCTCCAGATGAACATGAAACATTTGGTAATTTGGTTGGCGGATCTATTCAATTGAAGTTTGATTCGCCACAACTGCTGATGCTTGAAGATGGTGAATTTATTTCCTACACCTTTACGCAGGCAACATTACTGATTAACTGTGCAATGAAAACCTATTCGCTTCCTGATGTGTCTTATTACACACTTAATGGAGGTGTTATGAGGAATGTGAATTGGCGATCTGAGTCGCCAAGTGATTTGTCTTGGCGTCGATTGCAAGGCGGTGAAATCATTGGTGACTTGGTTAAGTCAATCGGCAAAAAATGTTTATCAGACAACTGAGGTTAAGTGCTGAGTCGGTGAAAAACCTGGAGATGTCTATGAGTGAAATGAACTACGGTAAGTCTTACATTGAAAAAATGGCGCAGCTATTTCTTTTGGAGGGGGACATTGAGACCGCAAATGCTCTTCGGCAGCAGTTGGTTGAATTTAGACCACGTGAAATGACGGATGAAGAAGTGGTGCGCTACAAAGCTCATAAATCTAACTTGCGAAAAGCTATTGGCTATGGCGATCTGGAGCGCGCAGTTGAATTTCAAGAGCAGGCACTAGCCATTAAGAAAAAATCATACGGGATAGAGAATATTGAAACTCTCAAAGATATTGGTGAGCTTGGGGAGTGCTTCTATCGGATTGGGGCATTTTCTAAAGCTCACGATCAATACGCAAAGGCTTTTCGAGTCTCTCTGACGATGCATGGTAAGGTGCATCCGTTTTCTGTATCAATGAAGGAAAAATTAGAAAAATGTGCTCAAGCTTCCAGTCGTCTCGCCAGTATGCGTAACTTGGAGGAGTGCGTGAATCGCGTGTTTCGCATGGGGGGGCAGGACCAAAAATGAAAGTGCAGCTGTGTTGCATATTGGGGAGCTATTCATGACGACGGAGCGGTTAAAGGTTCAGGAGAAGGGCGGTTGTCAGTGCTGTGCCTATGTACTTGGCGGAGATACGGCGCATCCAGCATTGCACTGCGGATACGAGTACTTCCAGCAACCAGCCAAGGAGCGCAAGGTTGTGAGGCTGAGCAGTTTTCCTGCGGTGACGGCTGAGCATTCCTGTGAGTTGTGGGTGGCAAAAGTGCAATGACTTAAGTTGGGATGTGAAAGATTTCTTGATTCATTTGCTTTTGCGTATTTTGTATATACAATGAAGCTCAAGACAAGGACCTTACACACTGAAAATTCACTTTACTTCCTATGCTCAATCTAAAAATTAGTGCGGATGTGCTTCATAAGTTAGAGCATAAACATGCCGTAACTCGGGAGGAGGTAGAGCAGTGTATTGCCAATAGAACGGGTAATTTGTTAGTTGATACCCGAGAAAAGCACAAGACAAATCCACCAACTCTTTGGTTTTTAGCTTGTACAAACAAGCTCCGTTTACTGAAAATTGTGTATATACAAGTTGGCGACAAAGTTGAGTTGAAATCAGCCTTTAGTCCGAATCAAACAGAGATCGATATTTACAGTCGACACGGCTAGACGTCATCCCCTCAAGGGGTGCTAAGGGCGAACCTTTAGGAGAGAACATGACTACAAACAAAATTGAAGGCACTGCAGATGCTTGGGAAAATCGAGACTTAGGAGCAAGCGCAGTGCATGTTGGTGTTGCAAGCGCTGAGCATGAGTTTGTATTGGATCGTGCGCTTGATTTGCAGTCCATATCGATACGGTTGCCGAAGCAACTTATTGATCAGTACAAGTTAATAGCTCACTTTCATGGGGTTGGTTATCAGCCCCTTATGCGAGACATTTTGGCGCGCTTTGTGCCTGGTGCTTTGCAGGAAATAATGCAAGCGCAAATGCAGCAAGCTAAAGCAGCGGCAGCTGTGCCACTTGTTGCCTCTGTGAAACCGGCTTCGGCTCGGCATGCGGCTTCCAAGTCGGCAGCGAGAAAAGCGCAACGAAAAGCAGCTTAATTTTTAGGACTCTAAGCCCACTTTTGTGGGCTTAATTTATTTCAAAAATCTATTCTTCCTATGTCAAATCGTCCGCTACTTGAGAAGCTGTCTTGGATTGCGGCGATTGTTGGGTGCTTGTATGTCGTAGTGCCTGATATGCAGAGATTGTTCAAAGGTGGGACTAGTGAGGTCAACTCGTCTAGTGAGTTAGCAGTTCCACTTCCTTCGCGGGCAGCTAGCATCGCGGAGGCTGTTGAAGTTGCAAAACAGGCTGTAACAACTAAAACAAGATGGGAATGTAATGGCGGCATTAAGAGCTTGTATGTAGCTTTTAATTCAGCAAAAGAAATGCATTACAGAACCTCTCGGGATGAGGCGTTAATTCTTGTCGGGAAATCAGCGCTTTGCGTCCAAGATTACGACTTGTTAAAGGAGATCATTGAGGAGATCTCATACAAGACAAATAGAGACGCTTTGTTGAAAGATGCTGTTGATGTCGCAATTGGCGTTGGTAACTTGCAAGAAGCAAATGGGTTTGCTGATTTGATGGTTTTTAGAAGTAATGCAAATGTAGCGAAGCAAAAAATTGCCCATGTTGCTTTAGGTAAAAATTAGGTTAATCCAACAGCAATCAATTACACGTTTTATTACACGCCTCAAATATGTATATATAACCTATTGATTTATATGGGTAAATCTAGACGCATATACGTTGCAAATCCGTTTAGCCCAGTTCGACTCTGGGTCGCGCCTCCAAACAAAAAGCCGTTACTGTTCGCAGTAACGGCTTTTTTGTTTTCTGTCGATTTGCGTTTTAATCGGTTTCTCGCTT
>JAHEEQ010000252.1 GCA_024640585.1 Micrococcales bacterium | reverse complement strand
CGCGGCCTCGTACGAGCCAACTCCCATCAATTGCGGCTGCACGCAAGCTGACGAAGAAAGAGGCTTGGGCGAAGTTAGGTCTCTGATCAAACATGCGTGAACGGCATAACGTCTACGTCATCGAATTAGACAAAGACGTTCTTTACGAGGCCAAGTTCAAGAAGGCTAATCCTGAGTATGTGACTGGCAAGCCTTGTGTCTACGTTGGCATGACCGGTCACGACCCCGACACACGCTTTGACCAACACAAAGCGGGTATCAAATCAAACAAGTACGCCATGAAGTACGGCATACGACTGATGCCCGAGATCTACGAAAAAATCAATCCAATGACCTATGGGGATGCTCAATACATGGAAGTTGACCTGGCAATTAGGTTGCAGCAGTTGGGCTATGGTGTTTGGCAGAACTAACCAACCTTCTTTGATTTATAGATGTCTCTAACCTTAGAAGTGTCGAACAACGCCTTCTTAGCATTTGGAGCCTTGATATTTTCAACAATCGCCTCCCCAGTAGCCCTGTCATAGTGCTTCTGGATGATGCCCACTGAATTACCCAATTGCTTAGACAAATCACGAATAGGCACAGCGTCGTAATTCATCACTGTGGTGGCGTAGGTACTCCGCAAGCTGTAAAACACGCGATTTCGCCCTGTAATCGGGTCTATGAGCAGGTTGTGCTCCTCAAGGAAGCTTTCAAATACATGGTTAAAGCTGCCAGGCCCCAGCCCATCCTTGGTTCGGAACAAACCCCTCATCGTTCTTTTCAGTTGGCTTCTTGAGGCTGGCTCCTTAGACAAGTGCGTCATTGACTTGGGGGCTTCCTAGCTCAGACGGCGCAGACCCTAGTCTTTCCCATGACAGAAATTCCTTTTCAACCTAAGCACATGCATGCCCAGATTAGGAGTTAAGTGCGCAGTTAATTCAAGTGGCTGGGCTAGATAGAAGGAACGAACGCCCTACGGGCTCACTTCACACAGGTGGCTGGTGGCACTGGCCTGGTTGATCTTTACTATATGTGTGTTACTTTTTCTATGCTATTTTTCTTAACAAGTTATTCGCTGTTATTGTTATGCATATGTTCAGAAAATACGATGTGCAGGAGAATTCAATCATTGGTTAAACGCAAATTGAACTCTTCTGAAAGGCTCCTATGACTTACGCAACATCAACCAATTTTTCTAATGATTCGCAATTCATGAACCTTGAAAGCTTTAATTCAAAGTTGAAGATTTCTTCAGCACAACTGCATGAAAAAAGTGAATATGAACTTGATGACTACAGCGACTTGGAGCGACGCTACGCAAGCGTTGAGTCGTACATCAAGGAACTGACAAGTGGGCGACTTCACAATCTAATCATCAATGGTCCAGCAGGTGTTGGAAAGACTCACGCTGTAGAAACATTTCTCAGGCAATACGCCCAAGGGCGCTACAAAGTAGTTAAAGGTCACATGACTCCACTTAGTCTGTACGGCAATCTGTTCTTTCATCGCGACCCTAACAGCATCCTTGTTCTTGACGATATCGACTCGGTCTTCAAGAAAATTGAAGGTGTCAATTTACTTAAAGCAGCCATGGACACGAGTAGCGTTAGGCGCATTAATTGGGAAAGCAGCAATGCACTCAAGGGCGTTGGAATTCCTGACAGTTTTGAATTCAAGGGAAATGTCATCCTGATTTCAAACATTGGCTTTTCAGTCGCCAAAAGAAATAGTATCAGCGCCCACTTAGACGCATTAAAAGATCGTAGCTTCAACATTGTTGTAGCTGATAACACTAAGGAAAGTTGCTTCAAGCAAGTCTGCTTCATGGTTTTGAAAAAAGACATGCTCTACGCATTCAAATTGCCGTACGAGATGAAAGTCGGTTTACTTGACTATCTCAAAGATCACATCACCGTGATTGACAAGATTAGCTTACGCACAGCCATAAAACTAGCCCAACTGATGAACATTAGTCCAACGAACTGGCGCGACATGGCCGATACCGGTTTATTGAACGAACTCAACTAAACAGAGGAGACTGAGATGCAAACAACAACGCACATGGTTACTCTAGCTAATGGCAAACAAGTTCCATGGGATGAGTTTTCCACTTGGTCTGTTTTCAAACAGAATGGCAGCCTATTTCCCGCATGCCCGCCTGGAAAAATCAAATCATTCAAAAAATGGAAACTTGAAAATTCCCAAGCTAAAAGTGTGGCTCATAAAGAAAGTTTTTTGAAAATTCGAAAAATTACTCGTAACTACGGATCAACAAACGGTAGTGCAAAAGCAGTGATGACTCCTGATGGACAATTCCCCTCAAGGATTACAGCAGCCCAACACTATGGTGTTAGCAGTCGAAGAATGTACGAATGGATTAAGTCAGAACTGATACCGAATTTTTACTATCTAGAAACAGTAAGCACACCAAAAAAAAACTTAGGGAACAAGGCAGTTACAACACCCAATGGTGCTTTTGACAGCATTGAAGCTGCGGCTCGTCACTACAACGTCACCCCTAAAACAATAAAAAATTGGATTCACAACAAACCTGATTCTGGTTTCCAATATGACAACGACTCACTTGCAAACAACCTAATCCCAGGTGCAAAACCACTGATGACCAGTGCTGGTAGATTTCCTAGCCTCAAAGCAGCATCTGATCACTTTGGTGTTCGTGAAGCGAGCATAAAAAATTGGATCATAAAAGGCAAACCTTGCTTTTATTTTTATGAATAGCGGCATCTGCTTAAAGCAGTTAACTTGTCGACAGAAGGAACTGCACTTTGCCAGCTCAATTCACTCACATACCAATGACTCAGGTGGCGACTTCTTTACTATATGTGTGTTACTTTTTTAGAAATCACGAGATTTCGTAACCACTAGGTAGCGCCCCTCAATCCAGTCCAAATCATTCGCCCATAAGCCGCTTTCACAGCTTCTGCACTACCGTCAACTTCAACTTCAACGGTAACGTTACGCCGCCAGTTTTTTGCCTTGACTCGCACCTGTCCTACTTTTGTCACAGCCACGTAATCCACGCTGTATTGAGGAATCAGCTCATTTTTCGGTAATTCAGACTGCACAGTCGTGACGAAACTACCCTTGAACTCATTAGGTAACTCCCAGGCTTCGTTAGCTGCAAGTTCAGCTTGTTTTTTAAGTCGCTGAACAGTTAGCTTTACGACCTCAGGACTCATAGTTGCAACTACTGACAACTCATCTGCAATGGACTGCCCTGCCTCCAACCTACGCAGCAAGCACGTGTAGAAGTCCACTTTCATGAGTGCCTGCATGCAAAGCTCAAACGAACGATTAACCATTCGTTCAAAATCAATCTCCAACTGGTGTTTTGAGGATTCAGTCGTGGCTTTAGGTGCAGTCATTTCTAAATTCCTTGATTAGTTGGGAGCTGCTAACGCTGAAGCCTGCTCTAGGGCGTCTTTGAGTTCATCGAATGCTGGCTTGTTTTGCATAACCAGCGCGAGGTTCAAACCAGTGCTGAGTACCGCAAAGTGCATGAGGTTGTCATTTGGCGTATTGTTCAGAAGTTGAGCCACCGCATCTTCTCCCACTGCTTCGTTCTGACCAGTAAATGCAGCAGCATTCATCAAAGGTTTCATGTGGTTGTAGAACTTGGCAATCATGGTTGCACTGGTTCGCACCTGGCTTTGAATTTGTTCAGCTGTCAGCCCTTTTGCCACCATCTGCGTAATGGCAAAGTGACGCAGGCTGTACAAGGTACGTTCCTCGCCAGTGGTTGGGCAATTGAGCATGTTTAAGTCTTCCAACAACTGCTTGAACTGAGCAATCAAGTGCACTGGCTGCACGCCATCACGAGCCCTGAAGATTCGCACCTCGTGCTTACCCTCCAAAACCTCGTAGATGGTCTTGTCCTGAAACTCTGGAGCCATTTGACGCAGCTTCTCCAAGTAAAGCCAGCAGCTACGATGCAATACAGCCCCCATAGGCTTGTTTTTCTTGACCGTCTTACCCTTTTGTATGT
>JAHEEQ010000247.1:2762-3993 GCA_024640585.1 Micrococcales bacterium | reverse complement strand
TATTGTTATCGCTCGCGCTCATCATGCTTTGTCTTAATGACGAGCATGAGCCTATTCCCTTGCGAAAGAAATTCCTACAGTTATTGCATGCAATTTTTGCAGATGATATTGATTTCTAAAACCATAAATCAGAACTACATTGAAACTACAAATTTACAAAACAAGTAACAGACATGAAAAAAATTGCTCTCTTCTCAGCCATAGTAATTCTCACAGGCTGTGCTGCAACAGGCGAACAGTACGGTGCAAATGTGTACAGAGCTGGACAAGTAAATCAGGCGCAAAGTGTAAAAACTGTACAGATTCTTGCTGTTGTTCCAGCCAAGATTGAAGTTGATAACTCAAAGAATAAACAAAATGCACAAGCTGCAGGAGCACTAATTGGCGCTTTGTTAGGCGCAGCAGCAGCGAATAAAAACAGTAGCGCGAATAGCCGTGCGAACAACACAGGTGCAGGCATGGTTGCAGGTGGCGTTGTAGGTGGCGCTCTTGGAAGTGGCGTATCTGACAAAACTTTAGTTGATGGCGTAACCATTACATACAAGATGGGCGAGCAAATGCTTAGCTCAACTCAAGTTGGAAAAATGTGCGAATTCAAAGCTGGTTTAGCAATGATGGTTTCAACAAATAACAATGAGACTCGCATTCAACCTAACTTTGCAGAGAGCTGTGCGAAGTAATGCAATTCAATAAATCAAATTTATATGCACTTGCATTAATGATTGGTTGTGCAGTATCAACTGCACATGCTCAATCAATGCAAGAGCAATTAAATGCAATAAATGCAGCTGAGAGTGAAATTAAAGCGACGCAGGATGCGCGACGCAGAGAGTACATGCGACAGCAAGAGCAGCAAGCAGCAGCAGAACGAGCAAGACGAGCAGATGAGCAAGCTCGTATGGATAAGCAGCGTGAAGAAGATGCCAAAAACAAACGAATTGCGAGTGAGAAGGCTGAGGCGATAGCAAAACAGCAACGCGAAATTGCTGCTAAGGAAAGAGAGAAGAAAGAAGCCTATAGCGATGAACTTAAAAAAATGGCATTGGAAGAAAAACAGCTAGAGCTTCAAGTGAAAAAAGCAAAAGTAAAACGAGCTGATGACTACATTGACCAAGAACTAAATCGTGAAAAAGCAAAAACTGATGTCATCCAATCAGATGCAGACGCAAATCGCAATGTCTCTACTGGAGCAAAAAACATGATGACTGGCATTGGTAAAGGTGAAGAAAAT
>JAHEEQ010000247.1:0-2752 GCA_024640585.1 Micrococcales bacterium | reverse complement strand
GTTGAATTTTTGGGCGCTGTTGGCGCTGCCAACGGAACAACATCGTATTCAGGTGCTGGCATTACTCTGAATATCAGCAGCATCACAGGTGCTTACATCACGCCTAAAGTGAAAATTGGAAGCGCTGAACTCTTTGCTCGTGCAGGCTTTGCGCGTACAACTGGTACTGCAACAGTTACTGGTTCGCGTGGCAGCTTGACACTGAATGCTGATGGCACATCTCCCTCGTTTGGTGGTGGCGTGAAATTTAATCTTGGCAATGGTTCATCCATCACAGCTGACTACATGTCTTACTACTCAAAAGATGGTATTGATGTAAACGGCGTAACAGTTAGCTACGGCTTCAGTTTCTAAGCTGCATTTTGCAGTCTAACAAAAGAGGCTGTAAATCAGCCTCTTTTTAATTTGGAATTAATAAATGACAAACAAACCTACAGCGTTGTCTTCTGCGTTAAAAATAACTGGGATTTCCACAATTGTTGTGACAGTAATAATTACGCTAGTCATAATTATTTCGTCAATTTCTAATGAAGCAGAAGCATTAGGGATGTTAATTGGTACAGGCACGATGATTGTTGGCGTATTTTTCGGACTCATGGAGTTAGCAGCGTCAGAACTCTTGAATCAGCACTCAGCTGAAGTAATGAAAAATTCAGTTGAATAAAAAAAGCCCATGACTTTAAGAAATGGGCTTTTGTCCTTTTAACGGACAGCACAAGCGTCCCGAAACAGGACGCTCAAGACTTCACTTCTTGAATCGGGCTTTGACAGTGTTCGCAGCAGACTCAATCTGAGTGTCCAGTTCACCAGCGATCACAGCTTCTTTCACTTGATTGAGTGCTTTCAACAACTGAGCACCGTCTGAAACTTCAATCGCATTCTTACCCTTAGCAATCTCAAGCACTTTTGAACCGTACTTGATGGTCAGTGCTACAGAACCACTGTCTGTGACGAACCACCACTGGCGTACATGCATGGGCATCTCAACAGTCTTCGTCTCACCCGTGTGACGATCACGCATTGAGCGCAAGCGAGTGGGTGCATACGTAGTGCCAGCACTTAATGCCTCCGCAAGTTTGATCTGATGATGCAATTTTCCAGCCAATTTATTTCTGCGAACTTGTACAGCTGGCATCTGTGTGGGGCGCTTTGCTGCGACCAATTTCAATGAACTCAAAGCACTCATGTTTTCTCCTTAAATCGTTGATGAGTGCTGTTAATGTGCTCCCATGAGCATTTAATTCCTACCAATTTCACGCCTTAACTATTTGGAAAAATAATCGTTTTAATTGGAAAGGCATAAATACTTGTTCGAACACTGGATTACAAGCAAGCATCGCTTCAAAGAATGCCGAAAGTCCGTTCTCATTTGTGTAGTGACGGTAGATGTGAGATTCAGCACAAGCTTTGCAGAACTACTTTGCCAAAAGTAACCTCGTTATGCTCGACATAGCAAAAGACTCTGCAATGTATGAGGTTGCCTTACTTATGTGAGGCAAAAAACAGCAATCAAGAAAAGGTCTGCCATGACTTCAAATTCACCTTAGAAGAAGTCTTAAAAATAGTTGTGGAACGGTGCGGAACAGAGCCGAGAGCAGGTCATTGCTGAGAAGATAAAAAATAAACGCAACGAAAGGCGTGGACTTAACAAGCCATGACCGAGACACTTGTCGGAAACGACATGTAGTGCGTGATCCACTGAGTAATGTCTAACGGCGACGGACAGGGAAACCTAACTCACCCCTTCAAAAGGGTGAGTGTGGCTCAAGTACAGAGATGAGATAAGAACTCCAGACATCCGAAGTCCATAAATAATTTAATTAAAACAAGTGCTGAGCAAAACGAATGAGCGATAGCGAATGAGCTTGCGAAAGCACTGAGTGAGCTGAAAGCTCACTTCTTAGCCTGAACTAATTCAATGAATTTCTCAATGAATTATTAAAATTAATCCGATTTAATTTGAATTAATTTGAATTAATTTGAATTAATTTGAATTAATTTTGGTCTATGGAAATCTCTAAAACCGTATGTGTGATGGATGTGATGTCAGAGGTGCAATCAGTACTCAGACGTGAGCATGATCACCCAATGAGTTCCATCAAATGAGCAGTACAACTTGATTTCGCTCAATGGGAAATCTGTGTACTCAATGGCTTGGGTTGCGAACACATTGTCATTGCCATCATCAAGTGAAAGCACACAACTTGACCCATTCACCACAAGACGTGCAACAGCAAAGTGATCGTCATAGCTAGGTGTCAGGTGTGACGCAATGGCATCCATCAACCAGAAGCATCGACCCTCTTCAGCCAAGTACTTCGTTCCATCAGTCAACACATGACGATGAGTGATGCGATAAAGTTTTTCAGTGCCAGTGAACTGAGCAAGGTCTGAGGTTGAGAGCGAGTTGATTTGAGACATGTGTTTTCCTTTTGACATGACTCAACTTTGAACCCATCTCCAACTCATTCCTAGCCTGCGATAGCCATTCCGTTGTATGAGGTAAACGGAATTTAGTCTGAGCGAACTCGCATCATCATTGTCTGAACAATTGCACATGCATTGAAGGCGTTGCTTGCAGTTTCACCAGTGCGTTCGCTGCCAACGATGAACATGGCATTCTTTGAGTCAAGATGAATCAACACCTCATGCTCAAACTTCAATAGTCTTAAAACGACACGAATCTTGGGGCGACGCTGTTCAGTAAATAGCTCATAAAACAGCTTAGCTTCTTGGTCATGCAAACTGTTCT
>JAHEEQ010000246.1 GCA_024640585.1 Micrococcales bacterium | reverse complement strand
CGTGGTACCAAGTTGAAGCTATGTGCCACCAACTAAAAACTTCTTTGCCAAGTGTTGGATACCAAGTCGTGCCTGGCCTAGATAGATCCTCACTCGGTGGCATGTAATAAGGAGCTGCCGCACTTCCTTCTGGAGCAATTCGCGCGTCACAAAACTTTATGGAATCATCGATGTCGAAGTGGACACCATCTAATTTGCGAACAGCTTCGTCTGTGAAATCTCTCAACTTCTTGAGAAGCGCCTCTTCGCCTTTGATTTCATAATTCGGATCATGTTCAAGATGGTCTGCTACTTCGCGTAGTGCTTTTGCATCTGGCTTTACTTGGGCAGCAACTTTCCACATGCGATCATTAATGTAAGCAAGATCCTTGACACCCCAATTGTAAATTTCTTCAAGATCAAGTTCCGCGCCAGAAAAATGCCTTGCCCATTGGACGTAACGGTCATGACCAACTGCGTCCTTTTCCGGTGCGATTGGTAGATAGACATTAGTGAGCCATGCTGAAGTGTCTGCACATGCTTTTTGAGCAGCCACTGCCGCGCTTACTAATTCAGGATGTTTGCCATCAGCGTCTACGCTAGTTACAAAACTTTCATATCCACCATCAGAAAATTGCTTCAACTGTTCCGCTACGCCGATTACCTGTCGTTTTGCAGTTAATTTTCCGAGTTTGGAAACTTCTTCAATTGCACCAATCCAAGACTTCAAAGAACCTTCAACCGCCAACAATCGCAATTCGATATTCTTGAGATGCTCTTCGGTTTCGTGTGGCATCATTTCAAATACCTGTCGAATGTTTGATGGTGGAGAACTAATCACACCCCATGCGATGAAGCTTTCATAGCTATCGAAAAGCGCTAATCCAGATTCAAGCCTTTCAACCATCACATCGCGAGCTATGCGATCAATATCATCAATTGGATTCAATGCGCCTAGCTTCAACAACGTTGCACGGGTGTGGTCAGCAGACTTTTTGCCTGCCGCAACAGAAAAATCGTCTAGTTCGTGGTCTCTTCCAGGTATTCCCAAAAAAGTCGAATTGATCGGGCTAAATGCCGCTGATTCATCAATGTATAAATCAGCCAGGGCGAAGATTTCGGATCGATGTGTTGTCATAGGGTTAGTTTGGCATCTCTCCCGTCAATTTACGACACTAATTTAACTTTTCCACATTCCAAAGGATGTATGGCTTCACTTCAGCGTAGAAAGAAGCCAGCGACTGCTTGTATGTCTTTTTAAAAGCTGCTGAAAAGCGGTCGTGAACATCTGAAGCATTGCAGTTTGAAGTTTCAATAATATTCAGGTTCTCTATAAGTTTGTCTAATTTGTGCCAGCCGTACTTGCCTACTAGATATTCAACTGCAAAAGCACCATCGCTATATGGACCATACTCTGCAGAATAACTTTCATCATCAGACATCATGCCATTTGGCTCGAAGTCAATCCAATTTTTACGGAAAAGTTCTGGGTCTAATTCACCGGTCATGCTCGAGATCCTTGAAGAGACAAACTGTGCCTGACCTTCGCTGAACCATTTTGGAATATAGCAGTTGTAATAGTAACTATTTGCGCCAAACCATTTATCTTGTGCCACGTGTGCAATTTCATGAGAAAAAATATCCGGATCTAATAATTCCCATTCATCATTAGAATTTTTTTCCCAAGCGCATTTTGCAAGAATGTAAATATATGAATCTTCCCAGTAGTCCGAGTAAGTAATACCCACACTACTTTCGCTTGCGCAATCAGATCCCGAGCCAAAGATTCCATCTTCGCTTAAGTCCTCAAGTAGATACGAGTACCAATATTCGTCCTCTTGATATTTTAATAAATCTTTTCGCAAAGTACCTGTGTTAAAAAACACTCGAATCCCAAAGTCCTGGCCCTTTAGTGCAGGATTCAAATATGAAACTGCCAAATCTATATTTCGGTAGATTGAGATTCTTTCATCGTCCAAGATTTCACTATCAATTACAAGGTTTACATTGGATTCAGGAGCGACTCTAGGAAATACTTCATAAAAATTCTCGCTGGCAGATTCAATGATTGTTTTATATGAAGTTGGTGATTTCACGGCAGAAGTCTGCGTGTTCACAAACCAAGCTGCTAAGCCAATAAGCACAACGAAAATCAGCCATTTCTTCTTGGAACTTGTTTTTGGCTGTGGTGTTATCTCTTCAACATCTAAAGCAATTTGCTCTTCGTTTTCCATATGTTCCCCCGAACTTTTCATAGGGCAATCTAGTGCTGCAACATGGCAAAAGTACGCATAGGCTCAGCTTATGGACATTTCTAAATTGAGTTTCGGATTAGATACTTTCGGTGATACGCAGAAGGATGACAAAGGCAATTGGATTACGGCTGCTCAGACCCTTCGCAATGTGATTGAAGAAGGAGTTCTGGCAGATTCACTTGGGATTTCGCACTTCAATGTTGGCGAACATCATCGCTCAGATTTTTCTATCTCAGCTCCAGACACAGTTCTAGCTGGCCTAGCAACTGTTACAAAGCAAATCTCTCTCGGGACTGGTGTGACAGTTCTTTCAAGTGAAGATCCGGTTCGAGTTTTTCAAAGATTTTCAACCATAGATGCAATTTCTAACGGACGTGCAGAAATCACAGCTGGTCGTGGATCATTCATTGAATCATTTCCACTTTTTGGATACGAACTTTCTGACTACAACGTTTTATTTGAAGAAAAACTTGAGTTGTTGGTTGAGTTGTTGAAAGAAAAACCAGTTACATGGAATGGCACAACTCGTGCAGGCCTTAAGGATCAAGAAGTTTTTCCAAAAACCGAACGTGGAGGAATTCCACTTCGAGTCGGAGTTGGCGGAACTCCAGAATCTGTTGTTCGGGCTGCTCGTCTCGGCGCACATTTAGCGATTGCGATTATTGGCGGTGACTCATCCCGATTTACCCCACTTGCCGATCTCTATCGAAATGCTTGTGAAAAATTCGAAATGCCTACAAAAACTATTTCAGTTCACTCACCTGGTCACATAGCTGACACTGATGAACAAGCTATTGAAGAAATGTGGCCAAACTACGAGGAGATGTTTGGACGGATTGGTCGCGAGCGCGGCTGGTCGCCCATGACCAAAGACCACTATTTGAGCGAAGTCCACTTCGGTTCTCTTTACACGGGCAGCCCTGAGACTGTGGCAAAGAAGATTGCTTACACAATCGAAGCAGTGGGAGCAGATCGGTTTGACTTCAAATACGCAAATGGCCCGATGCCACATTCAAAGTTGATGCACTCCATTGAGCTTTATGCCAACAAAGTCATCCCAATGGTCAAGGACATCTTGGCGAGCGGTAAATAGCCTCATATTCGCTCAAAGTTCACCTTAATTTCCAAGAATCACCTACCATCTTGGTTTAAAGTTCAACTCTGTAGGAGGACAAAATGAAACGCGAAGAAAAAATCAAAGTAATTGCCAAGTCGCTCAACAAACGCACTTTTGGCCTTTCTCTTCAGAAGGAAGAAAACCTTTGGCTCGCCACCGTCATTCTTGATGATCTAGAGGCAGCTGGCAAAAAGCGCCGTGAAGCCAAAAAATCTGAGAAAGCGGCTTCTGCAAAGAAATCAAAAAAGTCTAAAAAGTAAAAAGATACTTCTTTCTTCTTCCGTTCATAGTGGACAATTCCCCCTGTATTTCCAGGGAGGGAAAATGAAAAAGAAAAACCTGTTTGTAGCCACTATGGCCACACTCACTTTGCTGCTCAGCGCATGTGACATTGGTGTACTTAATGCCTCTTCGGTTGTGACAATTTCCGATACAGGCAAAGCAAGCGGCTACTACAAATCAGAAGTCACTCCAGAGAGATGGCAGTATCTTTCAAGAACTATGACTATTGAAAGTTCTGTGAAGGTTCAAGATCTTTCATACACCTGGGACGCAGGAACTTGTCGTATGACCGATGTTCACATTAGTTTCAATACTGGCGCTTTGCCTCTGTACTGGACTGACAGCTATCTTGCATTTGCTG
>JAHEEQ010000056.1 GCA_024640585.1 Micrococcales bacterium | reverse complement strand
TTGCGCACTAGTTGATTTCACTTACTTATATGCAAACAACTTTATAAGTTTCGTAATCATCGCAACTTTGATTTCATTTCTTGATCGTGGTGGTGCAGCTGGCAGAACGGTAATTATTAGTCGAGTGGGCGGACCTGATGGAAGAGTTCGAATTCGAGCCTATTTGCGCGCAGTCACAAATGTGGGAATTGGGTTTGGCTCTTTTGTCGCAGGTTTCGCACTTGTGGTTGATGAAGCTTGGGCATACCAAGCAATCATTATTGTCAATGCGCTGACGACTTTTGCAAAAACTTATGCGAATTGGAAAATGCCGAACTTTCCACCATTGCCAGGTGCGAAGCATGAAAAGGCTACAAGAGCGCTACGAGACAAAGCATTTGTTTCATTGACTTTAGCGAACGCTGTGTTGGCCATTCACTACCACATGCTTGATCTCGCAGTTCCGCTTTGGGTGGCATCGCATACAACCGCACCAACTTGGGTAGTTGCCGCGGCATTTTTGATGAACACAATTGCCTGTGTTTTGTTCCAAGTGCGAATGGCCAAAGGAACAGAAGATCCAATTGATGCTGGTTATGCAACGAGGCAAGGAAGTTACTGGTTGGCAATTGCAACATTGGTTTATGCAGCCGCTACATATCCAGCAAATCCTGTGCTTGCAACTTTAGCGATTTTGGCGGGTGCTGCGATTCACGTAACCGGCGAATTGAGGCAAGCTGCAGGTTCTTTTGGAATTGGATACGGAATTCCACCGGAACATTTGCAAGGTCAATATCAAGGTGTTTGGAGTTTAAGTCTTAGCGCTAGCCATTTTGTATCACCGCTTATTTTGACTTTTCTATGCCTCGGTCTTGGAGTTCTAGGCTGGGCGATCCTTGGCGCAATCTTTTTGCTGATGGGTGCAATCACACCGCCATTGGTCCGAGCTGCAATCAAGGCGCAAAATGGCTAAGCAACCAGACGGAGAAATTCCACCGATGGATGGCTCGCTTCCAGCCGATCGATTAGCAGAGCTAGAAGACAAACCTTTTAGTATTTATTTGCATGTCCCGTATTGCGCAAGCAGATGTGGATATTGTGATTTCAACACATACACTTTTTCAGAGCTCGGAGAAGATCATTCGAGAAAATGGTTAGTTGGGGTAAAGCAAGAAATTGATTTAGCGAAACAAGTTCTTAGCCAAACTCCAAAAATCTCCACCATTTTTGTCGGCGGTGGCACCCCAACTCTGTTACCGCCCGAAGATTTAATTGCGGCGTTGGAATATTTGCGAGAAAAATTTGGATTTGAATCTGGAATTGAAATCACAACAGAAGCTAATCCAGATTCGGTTGACTTTGAAAAACTAACGAAATTGCGCGCAGGTGGCTTTAATCGCATTTCTTTCGGAATGCAAAGCGCAGTTCCATCCGTGTTAAAAATCCTTGAGCGCACCCACAATCCTGAAAATGTTTCCAAGGCAGTGGAAATGGCACGCGCAGCTGGTTTTGAGCAAATTAATCTCGATTTGATTTACGGAACTCCAGGTGAATCGATAGCTGACTTGCAAAAGTCTGTGGAAGCTGTTTTGGATTTGGATGTAGATCATGTCTCGGCATACGCATTAATAGTTGAAGATGGGACGCGACTGGCTCGTGCAATAAAAACTCAGCAAATAGCGCATCCTGACGACGATGATATGGCTGATAAATATTTATTGCTCGAGGCGGCGTTTTCTAAAGCAGGTATGAATTGGTATGAAGTTTCAAATTGGTCTAAACCGAACAGCGAATGTCAACACAATATTCACTACTGGAAGAGCAGCAATTGGTGGGGAATTGGTCCTGGTGCACATTCGCACATAAATGGAGTTCGATGGTGGAATGAGAAATTGCCACGCATCTGGACCGAGAAATTAGCTAATTCTCAGAGTCCGGCAGCAGGACGCGAAGTCCTCGATGCTCAAACTCAAGTAGTTGAAGAGATTATGTTGCAATTGCGTATGGCAGTCGGCATGCCACTATCGAAACTTGATTCCGAAATCGCGCACGAGCAAATTAGAGCTGGTCTTGCTGAAGTTCAAAAAGGAAATTTTATTCTGAGTTTAGAAGGCCGACTTTTGGCAGATCGAGTTGTAGACGCTTTAACTAACTGATCACATACTCCAAACAGTTACTCCAGCGACTGCGAAGAAAAGGATGAATATAACTACGCCAGCAATGGCTAAGCCAATTCCAATCCAACTCAGAATGACGGCGATTTTTACATAGTTGGCTTCGTTTGAGTTCAAAGGTTGTTGTTTAGCGATGTTTGCAAAAACCAAACCGAGAATTGATCCGATAAGTGGCAAGATTTGCAGTACCCCCAGAATTGCACAAACCAGTGAAGCAATTGGCATCGCACTATTGCTTGGACTTTGGTTTGGTACAAAGTTTGGCGCTGGTGGTGGGGTAGGGGCTTCGCTCATTTTTCCTCCGTTTATGCAAGTTTTGCCCACAAGTCTAGGCTTCCAAGAGCAGATGCAAGCAAATGAACCTGCCTTTAGAATTAGCACTCTCAAACTTCGAGTGCCAAAGGAGTATCCATATGGACCGCAGACTTGTTGTCTTGCGCGCAATTGTGGATGAGTTTGTACGTTCAGGTGAGCCAGTTGGTTCAAAAGCCATTGCTACAAAACACGTGCTTGGCGTCTCCTCCGCCACTATTCGAAATGACATGGCGGCTCTAGAAGAAGAGGGCTACATCACTGCGCCTCATACAAGTGCTGGTCGAATTCCCACGGACAAGGGATACCGACTTTTTGTAAATCAGCTTTCGAGTGTGAAGCCACTTTCGCTAGCCGAAAAAAGCGCAATCGAGACTTTCTTAAGTGATGCCGTTGATCTAGATGACATCATGATTCGCACGACAAAACTATTAGCGCAACTCACGCAACAAGTAGCAGTTGTGCAATACCCGAGTTTGCAACTAACAAGTGTTCGCCATGTTGAACTTGTGGGATTACCTAATCGAAAAGTGATGGTGGTAGTGATTTCTGACACCGGTCGTGTCGAACAGCGTATCGCCGAAGTTTCACAAGATCTTGGTTCTGGTATTTTGGACGAACTGCGCCAAAAACTAAACGCGCTAATCATGGGCGCTTTGTTTGTTGATGTGCCAACCAAAATTGGGAAACTCACCGATTCCCTGCCGACCGAACAGCAACTCGCCGCAAACCAAATTGTTGCATGCTTGCTTGAAACACTTGTCGAAAAACCTGAAGAAAAAATCGTAGTGAGTGGAACTTCAAATATTGCAAAGCACGGGTTAGAGCAAATGCGCAACCTGGCCCCGCTTTTGGAGGCGTTAGAAGAAAATGTGGTTTTGCTAAAGTTACTTGGTGAAGTTGATTCAGAAAATTTGATGGTAACAATCGGCCACGAAAATTCCCTTTCTCAACTTGTAGATGCCGCTGTGGTTTCGAGCAACTATGGAAATAGCCAACATGCAGTTGCAAGACTTGGCGTTGTTGGCTCGACTCATATGAATTACGAAAACAACATTGCAGCTGTTGCTGCGGTTGCGAGTTATGTCGGTCGCATTGTGACAGAAGGTTAAACGTGGCAAACGACTATTACGCGACGCTCGGAGTTTCTAAGAGCGCATCCCCAGATGAAATCAAGAAGGCCTACCGAAAGCTTGCACGGGAATTGCATCCAGATGTAAATCCAGACCCTGCAATGCAAGAAAAATTCAAGGAAGTAACCACTGCATACGAAGTGCTTTCGGATCCCGAAAAGCGCCAGATGTTCGATATGGGTGGTGACCCAATGGGCAATGGCAGCGGCGGCTTTGGTTTCGGTGCTGAAGGTTTTGATTTTGGTGATGTGTTCAACACCTTCTTTGGTGGTGGTGGCCAGCGCGGACCAATTCCACGTGTTCGCCGAGGTCAAGACGCTTTAATTAGAGTTGAAATCGATCTTGCGGAGACTCTTCACGGCGTGCATAAAGAAATCACAATTGATACTGCAATTGTTTGCCCACTATGCACCGGTAAAGGCACAGCGAAAGATTCAGAAATTACTACTTGCCAAGTGTGTAAGGGTCGCGGTGAAACGCAAACTGTTACGAAATCTTTCTTAGGTCAGGTAATGACATCCCGCAGGTGTAATGCCTGTAATGGTTTTGGAACGGTAATTCCACATCCTTGTCATGAATGCGGTTCAGAAGGTCGAGTTCGCACTCGTGAAACTATTAAATTTGATATTCCACCGGGTGTTGAAACTGGCAATCGCATCCAGCTAAATGGCAAAGGTGAAGTTGGATTCGGTGGCGGACCTGCAGGTGATCTATATGTGGAAATTCTCGAAAAGGAACATCCCGTATTCCATAGACGCGGACACAATCTTCATTGCAGTTTTTCCGTCCCTATGACAGCGGCCGCACTTGGCGCCACTGTCACTTTGGAAACAATTGATGGTCTAGTAGATGTCGTGATCGAGCCTGGCACTCAGTCTGGTGCGGTTATTAAACGTAAACATGAAGGTGTGCCACATTTGCGTTCCAATGCGCGAGGTGATTTGCATATTCACATTACTGTTCAAACCCCAACGAAAGTAGATAAGAAACAGCAAGAACTGCTTCAACAGCTCGCCAAACTTCGCGGTGAAGAGAATCCCACTGGAGAAGTAATGCACGAACAACCGGGTTTCTTTAGTCGCATCAAAGATGCGTTTGGTGGAAGATAAATATGGGCGCCTCACTTTTTCACGTAAGTACCGAACGTTTGGTTTCAACGATGGCCGGTGAATTCGTCAAACTAGATGGCGATGAGGGCTACCACGCAGCGACTGTCCAACGACTCCAAGTTGGCGATGCAGTTTTGTTGGCAGACGGCGAAGGCCGACTAGCTCATGGAAATGTTTCAGAAGTGCCATCAAAAGATGAAGTGATTGTCGAAATTGTTGCAATCACAGTTGCACCTCCACCGCAACCGCGAGTAATCGTCGTGCAGGCAATCCCTAAAGGCGATCGTGGCGAATTAGCAGTGGAGATGTTGACTGAAGTTGGCGTAGACATGATTGTTCCGTGGGCAGCTAATCGATGTGTTGCGCAATGGAAAGGCGACAAAGAAGCTAAAGGGGTTGAAAAATGGCGAGTCGCGGCACGTGAAGCAGCAAAACAATCACGTCGTCCTCGCACCCCTCAAATAACAAGTCTTGCGCAAACAAAAGATGTGATTCGCTTGATTTCCGAAACCCAGCACGCCTGGGTTTTGCACGAAGACGGAGATATTCGCTTGTCTGGCATATCGGTGCCAATTAACGGTGATTTGCTATTGGTGGTTGGACCTGAAGGCGGAGTAACACCGGATGAGCTAGAAGTGTTTGCAAATGCAGGTGCACAAGTTGTGCGGTTAGGGCCAACAGTTTTGCGAACTTCAACTGCCGGAACCGTGGCCGCTGGAATTGTTATGTCCCGAACCACTAGATGGGCGTAAGGTAATTGCTATGAGTGAATGCATTTTTTGCAAAATTGCAAACGGAGAAATTCCTGCAAATGTGGTTTTCAAATCTGACGAAATAATCGCATTTATGGACATTGCACCAGTTGCTCCAGTTCATTTGGTTGTGATTCCCAAAAAGCATTATGCAAATATTTCGGAATTGAGCACTGACAGTGAACTAACGGCTAATTTGCTAGATGTAATGGCAAAACTTGGTGATGAAAACTGCCAGACCGGTTATAGATTAGTTTTTAACACCGGTGATGATGGCGGGCAAACTGTTTTCCATGTCCATGGTCATGTACTTGGGCAACGCGCAATGCAATGGCCTCCAGGATAAAAATGACTAAATCAAAATCAGCCCAAGTTTCATCTTCGATTATTGTTCCAGCGAGCATTCCAATGGTTTCACTCCTTGGAACCAGCGATGAAATCCTTCGAACCATTGAATCAGCAGTTCCTGCGGCTACCATCATGGTGCGCGGAAATGAAATTCATATTGAAGGGGAAAGTGAAGATGTTGCACTGCTAGATCAACTTTTTGCCGAACTTCAAATCATCATCCGCACAGGTGCATCGATAAATCCAGAAGCGGCGCAAAGGTCACTGCATATTTTGCGAACCGAAAATGCAATTTCGCCAGCGGATGTTTTGACTGCTGACATATTGAGCAATCGTGGTCGGACAATTCGCGCAAAAACGTTGAATCAAAAACGCTACGTTGATGCGATAGACGATCACACAATTGTTTTTGGAATTGGACCTGCAGGTACTGGTAAGACCTATTTGGCAGTTGCTAAAGCTGTGCAGGCTTTGCAATCCAAACAGATCAATCGAATCATCTTGACTCGCCCAGCTGTTGAAGCGGGTGAGCGCCTTGGATTCCTGCCTGGAACTTTGAGCGAGAAGATCGATCCTTATCTGCGCCCTCTATACGATGCTCTTCACGACATGATCGAACCTGACAAAATCCCAAGGCTGATGACAAGTGGAACCATAGAAGTTGCACCACTTGCATATATGCGAGGACGTACACTGAATGACGCATTCATCATTCTTGATGAAGCTCAAAACACCACTCCCGAGCAGATGAAAATGTTTTTGACCCGACTAGGTTTTGGTTCAACTATGGTCATAACTGGCGATACGACTCAAGTGGATTTGCCTGGCGGAGTTCGAAGTGGTTTGCAAATTGTGCAAGAGATTCTTGGTGATGTTGAAGATGTTGCGTTTTGCAAACTAAATAGTCAGGACGTAGTGCGCCATCGTTTGGTGGCTGACATTGTGGACGCATATTCTCGGTGGGACTCCAAACAGCCACCAACGAAGCGATAAACATGACCACTTTTGAAATTGAATTGGTGGATGAAGCAGACTCAAATATTGATGAATCGAGATTGGTTTCAACTGCAATCTTTGCGTTGAATCATTTGCGCCTCCATCCAGAAACAGAACTTTCAATTGCATTAGTGACCTTGTCTGAAATGGAGAGATTGCACATCGAACACATGGATGAACCAGGTCCAACTGATGTTCTCTCTTTTGAAATGGATGAACTTCGAATCCCCAAACTAGATGAACAAGCAGAGCCCGGCATTCTTGGAGACGTTGTGCTTTGCCCAGAGTTCGCCGCAAAGCAGGCGGCTGAAAACAATCAAGATACTGCCACCGAGCTAGATATGCTCGTGGTGCATGGAATTTTGCACCTACTTGGTCACGATCACGCCGAACCGGATGAACATCGCGTTATGTTTGGCCTACAGGCAGAGATTTTGAAAGCCCTAAAAGAAAGTCGTGGTGCGTAGTGGATCCCATTCTTCTAAGCATTTCGATTTTGCTAACAACTTATTTCAGTGCGATCGAGACCGCATTAACGAAACTTTCTGCGGCTCGGATTGACGAATTTTACGGGGACCGCCCAAAACAAATGCAAAAGTTGCTCAAATATGTTGGACCAAACCGAGCTCGCTATATCAACACATTTCAATTGCTCTACACAATAGGTTTGGCAGCTTCCAGCCTATTTGTATTTCGCTTTAGTAATTCCGTGATAAAAATTGAATCCACTTGGTTGCAAGACATCACTGCAATTGCATTTCTTGCACTAATCGGATTCGTCGTTTTTGGAGTAGGTGCTCGCACCTTAGGTAAGCAACACGCTGAAAGTTATGTTTTGTCTTCGGCGGGGCTCATAAGTTTGTTAAGCAGAATACTCAATCCATTTGTCAAAATGTTTATTTTGCTAGGAAATGCCGTCACTCCAGGTCGGGGCTATAGCGAAGGTCCATTTGCGAGCACTGCTGAGATTCGCGAAATGATGGATCAAATTAGTGACGAAGTAATTGAAGCAAGTGAAAAGGAAATGATTCACTCGGTTTTTGAGCTTGGCGCTACAGTCGCTAGAGAAGTAATGGTTCCAAGAACTGAGATGGTTTGGATTGAGCGCTCAAAGACTTTGCGCCAAGCCTTGTCTTTAAGCCTTCGTTCTGGATATTCAAGAATTCCTGTGATTGGCGAAGACATTGATGACGTAGTTGGCGTTATTTACATAAAAGATGTGGCAAAACGTATTTTTGAACACAGCGATGCACAGCAGACCGAACGAGTTGATGCGCTGATGAGGCCAGTGACTTTCTCACCAGATTCCAAACTTGCTGACGAGCTCCTCAAAGATATGCAACGGGAGCGGGTTCACCTAACGGTTTTGATTGATGAGTATGGTGGAACCGCGGGTCTTGTGACTATTGAAGATATTTTGGAAGAAATTGTTGGTGAGATTGCAGATGAGCATGACACTGCCGAAGAAGAATTAATAAAGTTAGATGAAGACACTTATCGGATTTCATCTCGATTGCATATTGAAGATTTAGCAAAACTTATTCACGTCGATTTGGATTCAGATGAAGAAGGCATCGACACTGTTGGTGGGCTGCTCGCATCTCGTCTGGGTAGAGTGGCAATACCAGGTTCAACGATAAATATTGAAGGTTGGAAACTCACCGCCGAAACAGTTGCTGGTAGACGAAATAGAGTCGGAAGTTTGCTAGTGGAGAAAATTGAACAGGCGGAAGAGACTGATGACTGATCTAAATGCGGAAGACCAAAAACTAATTACCTTGGCTAAGGCTGCACGTGCACGTATTGGCGCGAGTGCTGGTGCTTGTGTCCGTGATACCGATGGACGAACTTATTCCGGCGCTTGCGTTACTTATTCAAACAAAAACTTTTCTGCGGTTGAGCTCGCAATCGCATCTGCTTTAGCAGCGGGTGCAAAGAAATTTGAAGCGGTATGTGTAGTAGGCGAAGAAGAACTCAGTATTGATGAAATCAAATCAGTACTAATCGAAAGTGGCTCTGTAATAATTTGTGATTCCCAAGGATCAGTAGTGTCGGTACGGAATTAATGCAATCTAGAAGCAGAGCAATCCTCGCCACTTTATCGGCAGCCTTGCTATTTGCAACTTCTGCCACATCCCGCGAGTTGAGTGGTGTTGAAGTTAGTTCGATTTCTATTGCCACAGTGCGACTCGTGATTGGTGCTGCTGGTTTAATTGTTTTTGCTAAGTTATTCATAAAAGACTTTTCATTCAGCCTCTTGATCAAATCGAAACTAATTTGGATTATGGGTCTAGGTGTTGCTGGTTACCAAGCATTTTTCTTTATCGGAACTGGCTTGACTGGTGTAGCAATCGGAACCTTATCTTCGCTAGCACTTGCACCTTTAATGACAGGATTGTTGGGTTGGTATTGGCAAGGAACAAAACCGACCTCACTTTGGTGGAGATCAACTCTCTTGGCTGTTGCAGGTTTAGTTGTTCTTAGTTGGTCGGGACTTCAAGATTCGAATGTAAATATTTTGGGAGTTCTTGCCGCGGTCTGTGCCGGAATTGGATATTCAGTTTTTACGGTGGTCGGAGTGAAGCTTTCGCAAAATGGGCAGTCCGCGCTTTCCGTGCTCGCAGTTTCATTTTCAATCGGAGCTGTTGCATTGCTAGCCATAGGTGGATCTCACATCAGCGAAGTTATGCAAGGAAATGGCATTTGGCTATCGCTATGGTTGGGCCTCGCCGCAACCACTTTGGCGTACATACTTTTCGGCATCGGCATATCCACGCTTTCGGCCGGGACGGTTGCTACCTTAAATTTGGCAGAACCACTTGCAGCAACTTTTCTTGGGTTAATAGTGCTCAAAGAAACGATTTCAGTAATGAGCGCTATTGGCTGTACTCTGATTGCAATTTCACTTTGGATGTTGGCAGTTAAGGAGTCGGTCGCATGACATTTCGTGCAGGCTTCGTTTGTGTCGTAGGAAGACCAAATACTGGAAAATCCACCCTAACTAATGCTTTAGTTGGTAGCAAAGTTGCAATCACCTCGGACAAACCGCAAACCACCCGTCACGTTATTCGCGGGATAGTTCACGAGGAAAACGGCCAGATTGTTTTGGTTGATACTCCAGGGATTCATCGACCGCGGACACTACTCGGCAAGCGCCTAAATGAATTAGTCCGCACAACATGGGCGGATGTAGATGTGATTGCAATGTGTTTTCCAGCAGATCAACCAATTGGTCCTGGTGACAAAATGATTGCTGAAGACATTCAAGAAATGAAGAGAACAAAGAAAATCGCACTGCTCACAAAAACGGACACTGTTTCAAAGGAAAAAGTTGCCAAAAGGCTCTTAGAACTCCAAGAGTTAGCGCAAAAGCTTGATTGGCAATGGGAACACATTGTTCCGATTAGTTCATTAAAAGGTCACAACCTAGAAACTTTGAAATCAGTCTTAATTTCAATGCTTCCAGAGAGCCCAGCGCTATATCCGTCGGGTGAAATAACGGAAGAAACTGATGAAGCTTTGGTAGGCGAACTCATACGAGAAGCGGCTTTACATGGAGTTCATGATGAACTTCCGCACTCGATTGCGGTCGTGATCGAGGAAATGAAATTACGTGAAGATAAAAAAATGCTGGATATTCATGCATTTCTTTTCGTTGAACGCGATAGCCAAAAGGGAATCATCATCGGCAAGCAAGGTGCCAGGTTGAAAGAAGTAGGTCAAACTGCACGCCAAGGCATTGAAAAATTGCTAGGTGTAAAGGTCTACCTAGATTTGCGAGTTAAAGTTGCGCCAGATTGGCAGCGAGATCCCAAGCAGTTAAATCGTTTAGGTTTCTAATCCGCTGCAGCTTCAATTCCGTTGTCGGAGGTTAGTTCGGCAATAAGTTCATGACGTTTGCCATATGTGCTCGCGACTGCAATCACGCCAGCCACAATCGGCACACCAATAAAAGCTCCAATTGGACCAAATATTGCTACACCGATAAATGCTGAGCCAAGTCCAATGGCAGGGTGCAGATCCATTGTTCGCCTGCTAATACGTGGTCCGAGAACATAGTTTTCAATTTGCTGATAAAAAGTTGCGAATAGAACTATCCAAAGCACCTTCAGCGGATCATCACCAAGAGTGAAAAGCGCTGGAAAGATAATTCCGATGTAGGTACCAACGGATGGAACGAATTGAGCAGAAAGCCCAGCGAAAATACCCATAGGCAACCAGTATGGAACACCAATAAGTGCAAAGAATATTGAGTGTGCAACCGCACTGATTGTTGCAAGAAGAACACGTGAAATTACAAAGCCACCTGTTTTCTTGACAGCAATTTCCCAAACTTTTACGAAAATCTTTTGCTTTTCTGCTGGCAACCAAGACGCAATCGAACGACGAACTCGATGTGCATCTGCTGAGAAATAAAATGCAAAAACCATGATAGTAAGGAAATCGAACAAGAAGGTGAATAGGCTAGAAATTATCGATAGCAATCCACCTGCAAGATTTGTTGCGAGAGAAGTGGTGTCTGCGGAATTTATGTTCAGCTGATCCAGGAGTTTTGCCGAATCTAGATTCAAATCAAAAGAATTGTTTATCCAGGCAACCGCCGAAGTAATTACTTCTGGTGCCGCTGCAACCGCAGCGGAAAGCTGTGAAAACATCAATCCGCCGAGAGTCGCAAAGAAGAGAATCAAAAAAACTATTAACCCGATTAAAACTATGCCCGCGCCAAGACCTCGCTTTTTTCCTTTGCTTTCGAACCAGGAAACCACTGGTTCCATTGCAATAGAAACCAGCCATGCAATCAACAACATCATAAGGAAGTTGCCGGTTAGGCCAATGAATTGCAAGGAAAGCTGATAAGCAGCAAAGATTGCGATTACAGTGATTGCGAGTCTGCGCCAAATGCGGGTATCGAGTTCCATACCTTGAAATCTACGCGATTGTCTGACACAAGGCACCAGTAGTCGGTGATTTTGCGCACCTGCAACCACAATTAGCCCATGCCAACTTATCGTGACCAAGCCATTGTGCTGCATACGAACAAGTTGGGTGAGGCAGATCGAATCATCACCATGTTGACCAAAAATCACGGCAAAGTTCGGGCGGTGGCTAAAGGTATACGCAAATCAAATAGTCGATTTGGCGCTCGTCTAGAACCGCTAAATTTGGTTGACGTGCAATTACACCAAGGTCGAAACCTAGACACCGTGACTGGGGTGGACACGGTGGCTGCTTTTAGCGCGCAAGCTTCTCAAGATTACTCACTTTGGACAGCTGGTCTTGCCATGGCAGAAACCACCGATCGAATTATTTCTGCGGATCACGAGCCAGCCACTGCGCAATTCCTACTTTTTTATGGCGGTCTAAAAGCATTAGTTGAGCAGCAGCATTCTGCAGGGTTGATTTTGGATGCTTTCTTAATTCGTTCAATGTCATTGGCTGGCTGGGCAGCGTCTTTTGATAAATGTGCAAAATGTGATGCGACTGGCCCACATAGCTGGTTTTCTATAACAGGAGGCGGAGCACTTTGTAGTGAATGTCGAATTCCTGGAAGTGCAACTCCTGCACCTGAAACTTTGGCATTGCTAGGTGCATTGCTTTCGGGTGATTGGCAAACTGCAGATGCATCTATAGACAAAAATCGTCGGGAAGCAACCGGAATAGTCGCTGCACATTTACAGTGGCATCTTGAGCGTGAAGTTCGTTCGCTTAAACATGTTGAAAGAAGGAAGGATGAGTTACTTGGCTAAGCAAAAACCGCCGAAGATTCCAAAAACTCTCTTGCCATCTCATGTAGCAGTAGTGATGGATGGAAATGGCAGATGGGCGCAGGCCCAAAATCTTCCCCGCACACAGGGCCATGAAGCGGGTGAAGCTGCACTTATGGATGTTATCCACGGAGCTTTAGAGATTGGCATTCCTTGGTTAAGTGCCTATGCATTTTCTACTGAAAATTGGAAACGTTCTCCTGAAGAAGTGAAATTCTTAATGGGTTTCAATCGAGATGTGATTCGCCGACGTCGCGATGAACTAAATGAACTTGGTGTTCGAGTGCACTGGATCGGAAGACGCAAACGATTGTGGAAGAGCGTGGTCGACGAATTAGATGAAGCGGTTGAACTAACAAAGCGGAACTCCAAACTTAATTTAGTTATGTGCGTCAACTATGGTGGACAAGCCGAAATTGTTGATGCGATGAAAGAAATCGCGGAACAAGTAAAAGCGAAAAAACTCGATCCAAACAAAATCACCGAAAAAACAATTTCAGCAAATCTTTACGAACCGAAAATTCCGCCAGTAGATTTGTTTATTCGTTCTTCTGGCGAACAGCGCACTAGCAATTTCTTATTGTGGCAGGCAGCTTACGCGGAACTACATTTTGATGACACGTTGTGGCCAGATTTCAACCGAGAGAATTTGTGGAATGCGGTAGTTGAATATTCGAATCGCAATCGCAGATTTGGCAAAGCTTAAAGTTAATTCTTACACTTTTTACAGGTGCCAATTATTTCCACGGTGTGATCAATTTCAGTGAAACCATGAGCCTTGGAAACATCTTTAGCCCAAGCTTCAACATAATCAGCCTGAATTTCTATTGTCGTTCCGCAATCGCGACAAACTAAATGGTGATGGTGAACCGAACTGCAAAGTCGGTATAGGGCTTCGCCATCTTCACGAAGCATCACATCCACTTCATCTGAAGTCGTCAATGCAGTCATAGTCCGATAGACAGTTGAAAGTCCAACAGTGCTGCCAGCATTCTTCAAGAAATTATGAATTTCTTGAACACTTAGAAAACCTTGATGATTTCTTAAAACTTCAATAACCGAATTGCGTTGCTTGGTAGTTCGAGTGAAAGTATTAGACATTGTGCACAGCTTGGGTTTTTATTGTGTGTGCCTCATGCACAGAATGTGCAAGTGATGATATTCCAAACATCAAAATCACACCGACAAGTGTTGCAATCATTGTTGAAGAACCCGGGTGATCAGCATGCGCTTCAGGCAAAATGTGTGAAGTTGCTAAGTAAATTAAGAAACCTGCAAACAGTGCGAGATAAATTGCAATGTACTCATGTGTAAAACCAAGACTGTTTCCAATAAACGCGCCAGAAATGCGAGCGACTGCATCAAGACCTAACAGTGCGAATACTTTGTTGCGATTTTCTGCTGACTTCAAGACTAAAGAAACTGTGTTCAAACCATCACTAAATGCGTGTGCGAAAATCGCAACCGAAACCAGTATTCCAATTCGAGTATCAAGTTGAAAGGCGAGCGCCAAAGCCACACCATCTAGAAATACGTGAATAGCCAAAGCTATTGCTCCGAGTGTTCCTGTTGCATGTGAGTGTTCGTGATGATGGGAATAGTCCGAATCGTTTGGTTCGTGAGCGCCGAAGATTTTCTCGACAAAATGCAATGTCAAGAATCCGACTACCAATGCAATTGACACTAGAGGAAGGTCTGCTATTTGTTTTGGTTCGCCAGAGAAAATTTCTGGTAATAGATCGAATGCGACCATACCAAGTAGTAAGCCGGCAGAAAGTCCAAGCACCATATGGCGGCGTTCAGCAGATTTGAGGGCCAGGGTTCCGCCGAGCAAAGTTGCGATGGTGGCAGCGAGAGCAAGGGAGTAAATCACTAACTCAGGTTATTGCAAATGACAACCATTGTCAATAAGACTAATTGCCGCCAAAAAGACGGCTAAAAGCGTAGGCAAATGTGACAAACAAAACCATGGAACGGACCAGTCTTGCAGTTGGAGTCAGCAAACTCCATGAGAGCGCAATTAGCCATCCCAGGATCAATCCAACTATTACCAACAAACTTCCGCCCAGAGTTGAATTAGTTGCAAACAAGCCACCTAGAAGTAATCCTGCTGTGAAAAGTGGAAATATCGCTCGCGGAAGTGAATGAATAAAAAACAAAACCGGAGCTGAAATTTCGTGCAGCTTGTTTGGTTTAGGTGGATTTGATTTGGCCATGCCCCAATCGTGTCACAATCGGACAATGCTTGTGATAACCCGCCATCGAGTAAATCAAACTGAATTACCAACTTGGCTCGAATCGGCAAAAGTTGCGTTGGCTCCAATTGCAACGCAACCTGGCTGCATAAGTGCTGAAATTGGACTTGCAACCGATGAACCAGATTTAGTTTCAGTCGTCACCCGTTGGGATGGAGTGGGGGCATACAGAAGGGCATTGAGCAATCTCGATGTGAAAATGCAAAGCATTCCATTTCTTTCAACTGCAATTGATGAATCTTCTGCTTTTGAAATAATTCACCGAAATCAGCAAGGTGAAAAAACTGATTTCAGCCCAGCCCGCGCGCTAGATGCGGACGAAATTGGGCTTGGTGCGGCTGCCAGTGAGAATGTAAAGGATAGATTAGGCAATTAATCCCACTAAAGTTGCCCATTAGTTGCCCGACTTGGGTATACCGCCGACAGCCAGCCGGAGTGGAGGAATTCAAATGGCGACCGACCGTGTAGATGCAATTGTTAACCTTTCGAAGCGACGTGGGTTTGTTTACCCGTCTTCAGAAATTTATGGTGGCACCCGAAGTGCCTGGGACTACGGTCCTTTAGGTGTTGAGCTCAAAGAAAATATTCGTCGTCAATGGTGGCAGCGCGTTGTTCGTTCCCGAGACGATGTGGTTGGTCTGGATTCATCTGTCATTCTCGCACCACAAGTTTGGACTGCGTCTGGTCACGTAAATGCTTTCGTAGATCCACTCACTGAATGTAAAAAGTGCAATAAGCGTTGGCGCTCAGATCAACTAGTAGATGCTTACATCGAAAAACATGGCAAAGAACCTGCAAACGGTTTGGCAGATATTGTTTGTACCCACTGCGGAACCCGTGGTGAGTTCACTGAGCCACGTGATTTCAACGGCATGCTTCGCACTTCTGTTGGACCTGTTGAAGATGCAGCAGCGCTTCATTACTTGCGTCCAGAAACTGCACAAGGAATTTTCGTAAATTATCTAAACGTGGCGAATTCAAGCCGCAAAAAGCCACCATTTGGAATTGGCCAAACTGGAAAGTCGTTTCGAAACGAAATCACCCCAGGCAATTTCATTTTCCGTACACGTGAATTTGAACAAATGGAAATGGAATTTTTTGTAAAGCCAGGAACTGATGAAGAATGGCACGAATACTGGTTGAAAGAACGTTGGGATTGGTATGTTGACTTGGGAATGAACCCTGAGAACATGCGTTTTTTCGAACATCCAAAAGAGAAACTTTCTCATTATTCAAAGCGAACTGTGGATATCGAATACAAGTTTGAATTTGCTGGAAATACTTGGGCAGAACTTGAAGGTATTGCAAACCGTACTGATTTTGATTTGAAGACGCACTCTGAACACAGTGGAACTGATTTAAGTTTCTTCGATCAAGAAACAAACGAACGTTGGACGCCGTATGTAATTGAGCCAGCCGCAGGTTTAACCAGGTGCGTGCTTGCATTCTTGTTGGATGCATATGCGGAAGATGAAGCTCCAAATACAAAAGGTGGAGTGGATGTGCGGCAATTATTGCGACTAGATCCGCGACTTGCACCTGTCAAAGTAGCAGTGCTACCCCTATCGCGTAATGCGGATTTATCTCCGAAAGCAAAAGATTTAGCAGATGAACTTCGCAAGCGTTGGAATGTTGAATTTGATGACGCTCAAGCAATCGGTCGCCGCTACCGTCGCCAAGACGAAATCGGCACTCCGTACTGTGTAACTGTGGACTTTGAAACTTTAGAAGACAATGCAGTCACGATTCGCGAACGAGACACTATGAGTCAAGAACGCGTATCGATTGACAAAGTTGTTGAGTATCTATCCCCTCATCTACCTGCGATGTAATTGTGCAGGTTGTAAGTTTTGATAAACCTGCAGTAGTTCTAGCTCCAATGGCTGGAATTACAAATCAGGCATATCGAAATTTATGTAGAGAGACATCCCACAACATATATCCAGGCGGTGGAGCTGCACTCTATGTCTCCGAAATGATTACTTCGCGAGCGTTGCTAGAGCGTGATGACGAAACAATGCGAATGATTTCATTTTCTGCAAATGAAACGCCACGAAGTATTCAGCTTTATGGAGTCGATCCAGAGATCATCGGCAAAGCCGTGAAACTCATTGTCGAAGAAGACCGAGCTGACCACATTGATTTAAATATGGGATGCCCGGTTGCAAAAGTAACGCGAAAAGGTGGCGGTTCTGCGCTACCTTGGAAGAAAGATCTTTTTAGGGCGATTGTCTCTAGTGCAGTAAAAAATGCAAACGGCAAAGTTCCAGTAACAGTAAAAATGCGAAAAGGAATTGATGACCAACATTTAACTTATTTGGATGCTGGCGTTGCAGCTGCCCAAGAAGGTGTCGCATGGGTGGCACTTCACGGACGAACTGCACTTGATTTGTACAGTGGAAAGGCAGATTGGTCTGCAATCGCAAATTTGAAAGCCGAACTATCAAGTTTAGGTACTCCTGTGCTTGGCAATGGTGACATTTGGAGTGGCGCAGATGCACTTAACATGATTGAACAAACAAAATGTGATGGCGTAGTTATTGGTCGCGGTTGCCTCGGAAGGCCATGGCTCTTTGGGCAAATCAGTGCTGCGTTTGCAGGTGATGAAATTCCGGAGAATCCAGATTCGCGCGGTGTGTTTGACATTATGAAACGTCATGCGCAATTGCTTGTTGAGTACGTAGGCGATGAGACGCATGGCTGCCGAGAATTTAGAAAACATGTTGCCTGGTACACAAAAGGTTTCCGTGTTGGCGGAGAAACTAGACATGCACTTGCAATGATTTCTTCACTTAATGAACTAAGCGAACTTCTTGCAACGATTGAAGAGCAACCGTATCCCGACTTTGTTGCACATGGTCCGCGTGGCAGAACTAGTGGAGCAAAATCGGTGGCATTGCCCCATGGCTGGCTGGATTCGCGAGACCTAGATTTCGGTACAGATTTATCTGCAGCCGAAATTGGAGTCAGTGGCGGTTAGGTGCTTTATGGTTGCGACAAGTATGAGAGATGAGGTTTTTAATGTTTTCACCGTTTAAGTGGATTCGTCGCATCATCTCGGCAATCATCTCATTCATCCTAATAGTGTTGTTTGGAACAGCTGCATTTATATATTTGCAATCTTCAAAAGACGAACGCAATCCTTCTGACGCAATCATCGTTTTAGGAGCTGCACAGTTTGATGGCACTCCAACAGATGTTTTTGCAAACCGCCTTGACCATGCATTTGATTTAGTAAAAGCTGGCGTTGCTCCGCGTGTCATTACGGTAGGAGGCAAACAACCTGGAGATAGATTCACCGAAGCGCAATCGGGCAAGAATTACTTGGCAGCCAAAGGCCTTAAGAAAAATAAGATTTTTGCGGTGCCGATGGGCAGAGATACATACGAATCAATTGCAGCAATTGCGCTATTGATGAAGATGAAAAAATGGAATTCTGTGACGGTCGTTTCAGATCCGGCACATGTTGCTCGTAGCAAAATAATTATGCAGGCATTCGGTTTTGAGGCTTTTTCTTCACCAACTCAATCGGGGCCAGGCACAGAAGTAAGTTTGGATTATTTGGTTCGTGAAACTGGTGGCACTTTGCAGTTCCTGTTTTTAAATGCGATTGGACTGGCTGATGACTTACTCGGATGATTTGTTGTCTCCAGGGTACGAATCATCAGACGAGATTAGATTCGAGACCGAACCAGCTAAGCGAAGTGGCAGAACTGCATTTGCTCGCGACCGCGCACGTATTTTGCATAGTTCGGCTTTGCGGCGCCTTGCTGCCAAAACTCAAATCCACACTGCAGGTCTATCTGATTTTCCACGTACACGTTTGACTCACACACTCGAGGTTGCGCAGATTGGTCGTGAACTCGGTGCCTCTCTTGGCGCTGATCCGGATTTGGTAGAAGTTGGATGTCTGGCGCACGATCTTGGCCATCCGCCTTTTGGTCACAATGGTGAAATTGCCTTGAATGAATTCGCGAAAGATTTTGGTGGCTTTGAAGGGAACGCCCAAACCTTAAGAGTGTTAACTCGGCTTGAAGCTAAATCGTTCACAAAAGATGGACGCTCAATAGGACTGAATTTAACTCGAGCAAGTTTGGATGCTGCGATCAAATATCCGTGGAACCGGAGCACTAATTCAGCCAAATTTGGTTTCTATTTGGATGATGCAGATATTTTCAACTGGGCAAGAGTTGGTTCTGTTGAGAATCGCAAGTGTTTCGAAGCTCAAATTATGGATTGGGCAGATGATGTTGCTTACAGTGTTCATGACGTTGAAGATGCAATTGTTGCAAAACACTTGGATTTGGAATTTCTAAATTCAAAAGAAGAGCGTTTACACATTTTCGAATTAGCCAAAGTTCAATACGTGAATGCAGACAATGACGAAATAAATGCCGCTATCGATAGATTGCTAGCACTCCCGTATTGGCATTCCCATTTTGACCATAGTCACACATCACTTGCGAAACTCAAGAACCTTATGAGTCAATTAATCGGACGGTTTTGTTCGGCAGCGCAGAATGCAACCAGGGCAGATTTTGGTGGCGGCTTGCTGACTCGTTACAACGCGCAATTAATTATTCCGCGGGAAATCGAAGTTGAAGTCGCAGTATTGA
>JAHEEQ010000239.1 GCA_024640585.1 Micrococcales bacterium | reverse complement strand
GATCTCTCCACAAAACCTCACGGAGGCATATATAAATGCTGAAACTCGATAGCAACCAATGGAACTTGGTCTATAACGTATTCTCGTTTGGACTTGTTTCAATGCTCGCATGCACGATTTACACCCTCGTTTCACAACAGCGCGTACTAGCTAAGTACCGCAACGCACTAGTGATGTCATCAATGGTTACATTCATTGCCGGATACCACTACCTACGTATTTTCAACTCATTCAATGAATCATCTATGGACATGACAGTAAATGTTTCTGGTGCTCAGGGTTCATTCAACGAGGCATACCGCTATGTTGACTGGCTACTAACTGTGCCTCTACTACTTGTAGAAGTTATTGCAGTACTAGCACTAGCTAAGGAAGTTTCACGTTCACTCATCATGCGTTTGGTCCCAGCATCAGCTGCGATGATCGCGCTTGGTTACCCAGGTGAAATTTCAAACGATCAGAACACACAGGTTCTATACGGTGTTCTTTCAACAATTCCTTTCCTATACATCCTTTACGTCCTATTCGTAGAGCTTGGCAAGTCACTTGATCGTCAGCCAGAAGGAGTAGCGGCAACAATTGGTCGCTTGCGTCTACTTCTAGTTGCAACATGGGGCGTTTACCCAATCTCATACATCCTAGGTATGGGTGGAGATGCAACAGCAGGACAGTTTGTTGGCGTACAGGTTGGTTATACAGTCGCTGACGTATTGGCAAAGTGCGTATTCGGTCTAACAATCTTGAAGATCGCTCGCATGAAGTCAATGGCAGAAGGAATGAAGGACGATCACTAATTACGCAAGTAATTAGGTTCTAACTTAAGAATCCTAAAAAACAGGGGTGTCGCGAAAGCGGCGCCCCTGTTTTGCTTTCTAGACTCATCGCATGAGCAATTCACAATCAAGTAATCAATCACCTGATACCAATTGGATTAACAACTATCGCATGGGTGGATACTTACTATTTGCCTGCGGATTAATTAACTTGCGATACCAATGGGGTCAACCAAATATTGCTGCGCACAGCGCCCTCATCTTCATTCCAGGCGCACTGATTCTTGGCTCCACATTTGTCCCCGCAGTGCTCAAAGTATTAGCTCGCCGTGAGGTTAAGTTTCTTCTTGGCGCACTAGGAATCCTGCTCATTGTTTACGCGTTCAAGAATTAATTTCTAGATATTAGAAAAAGGCCCCGATGGTCGACTGTCGGGGCCTTTTTCAATTCTTACTTCACTTACTTAGCTGCGGCAAAACCAACCTCTAGATCAGCCTTCAGATCTTCGATGTTTTCCAGACCAAGGCTCAAGCGAACCAAACCTGGAGTTACTCCTGCTGCTAGCTGCTCATCCGCAGAAAGCTGTGAGTGAGTAGTTGTTGCTGGGTGAATTACGAGTGATCGAACATCTCCGATGTTTGCCACGTGGCTAAACAACTTCAATGATTCAACAAACTTCTTACCCGCTTCTACGCCACCTTTAAGTTCGAATGACAAAACCGCACCTGATCCCTTTGGTGCGTACTTGGTTGCCAACTTGTGCCATGGCGATGAAGCAAGTGATGCGTAATTGACCTTTGAAACACTTGGATGTGCTTCAAGCCATGTTGCGATCGCCTTTGCATTTTCAATATGACGTTCGATGCGTAGGGATAAAGTCTCAAGTCCCTGCGCCAATAACCAGGCATTAAATGGCGCAACCGCTGCTCCTACATCACGAAGTAGCTGCAAACGAATCTTGAAGATGTAAGAAAGGTTTGCACCAAATGCAGAACCGACTCCAAGTGCTTGCGCATAAACAATGCCGTTGTAGCTTGGATCTGGCTCATTGAAACCCTTGAACTTTGCTGGGTACTTCGCGTAATCAAAGGTTCCCGCATCAACAATCGCTCCAACCACAGCATTTCCGTGGCCTGATAAGAACTTAGTTGCAGAGTGAATAACAACATCAGCACCGAATTCAATTGGCTTAATCAAGTACGGAGTTGCAACCGTGTTATCTACGATCAGTGGAACACCTACTTCGTGTGCAATATCTGCCACCGTCTTAATATCTAGAACTTCATTCTTTGGGTTAGCAATTGTCTCGCCAAAGAACGCCTTTGTGTTTGGCTTTACAGCCTTGCGCCAGCTTTCAGGGTCGCTTGGGTCATCAACAAATGTGACCTCAACGCCAAACTTTGGAAGTGTGTAGTGGAACAAGTTATAGGTTCCGCCGTACAAACTTGGGCTAGAGACAATGTGATCGCCGGCTTCTGCAACATTGAGAATCGCAAATGTTGTTGCGGCAGAACCTGAAGCAACTAAAAGTGCCGCCACGCCACCTTCAAGTGCGGCGATTCGTTGTTCAACTGCATCCTGAGTTGGATTCATGATGCGCGTATAAATATTTCCAAGTTCAGCTAATGAAAACAGATCTGCTGCATGCTTTGTATCGCGGAATTGATATGCAGTTGTTTGATACAACGGCAAAGCGCGTGCACCTGTTGTTGGATCAGGTGTTTGTCCTGCATGAATCTGCAGTGTTTCAAAGGACCAGTTGTTAAACATTGTAATCTCTCAATCGCAGTAGGTGTCATTCATCTGCAAACGAAGGTAGGTAGTTACTTTAGAAATTATCTAAGTAATGAATACCGCGCTTGTCAGTTTCCTGACCAGTTCGTCACCCGGAGCACCCCACCGCGTTGGAGGGTTGCCGTCTACTAAGCCGGGGCTAGTACGTAGGACTCGTGAACAGGGCAAACTAAATCACATAGGTATAGAAATGAAAAGTTGCGAATTATTTGCAGTTGCTAGTGTGTGATATTTCCTTCGTGCGAGCCATCAATAAGCTCACGATAGATATCTAGGTGGCCCGCATGACGTGCGGTTTCATCGATCATATGTAAATAGATCCACCGCAATGAGGGCTGCATGTTGTCGCGAGGACGAGGCTTAGTTGCGAAGTCATCTAAAGACTTTCCAGCGCAATGTTGGCGAGAAATTTCACAAGCTTTTTTGTACTCATCTAGTAAAGACTCAACAGTGTCGCTTTCATAAATATCAAAATCGCCATTTGGATTAGCTTCGCTGTAGCGACCTTCGGTGTATTCAAGACCTGCGAAGTTAATGTGGAACCAGCCGTATTCAACTTCGGTTAGGTGGCGCAATACTCCAAGTACTGAAGTAGATGTTGGGCCTAAGCGCTTAATGCCATTTTCTTTAGAAATCCCTGTGACCTTATAGATAACTGTTTGGCGACAGAACTCAAGATGTTGCTCAAGCAGATCACGCTCAATGCCAACACTCAAAGGATATTTTGGAGGCTCCATAATCAGATTGTAGACGTAAGATTGAGTAACGATCTAAGGAGCAAATTGTGCAGATTAACATTGATAAAAAGACAGGAATCTTAGGCACGATAATTGTTGTCCTGGTTGGCGTGATAATCACAATGGGTGTTTCCACCAGCAACGACAATGGCTTCTTTAGCATGGGGCATTCGTCAATGATGGATTCCGATAGAGCCAACGGCGTAGGTGATCTAACTGGCGCTGACATTATGTTTTTGCAGATGATGATTCCTCATCATCAACAGGCGGTAGATATCTCAAATTTGGCTCTAACTAAAAGTAAAGATTCAGAGTTATTGGCATTAGCAACGGCGATTCGTGATGGGCAAGCAGATGAAATCATTCAGATGAAAAAATGGCTAAAAGATGCCGGTTACAACCCTGAAATGGGACATTCAATGGGACATTCAATGGGTGGAATGCTTGATGAACAAGAGCTTGCAGATCTTAAGAGTGCAACAGGAGCGAATTTTGATCGCTTGTGGCTTGAAGGAATGACGGGCCATCATGATGGGGCTTTACACATGGTTCAGATGATTGAAGATGCAGATAATCCAATTATCAAGAAGTTTGGCCAAGATATTGTTTCCTTGCAAACTGCACAGATTAATCAAATGAAAGAAATGCTAAAGCGAATTGGCTAGCGTTATTTTCTAAAAGAAAGATCAGCTTTTTTCATTTCATTAATCAAAATTC
>JAHEEQ010000238.1 GCA_024640585.1 Micrococcales bacterium | reverse complement strand
CCCATCTGCTTGGCAACGGTGTGCATGTCCATCTGCCCATCCATGAGCGCCAAAGTCGCATAGCAATGACGCAGGGAATACAGGCTGCGGTTTTTGCCTGTGATTGGGTCAACCCGCATGGCACTGTCCTTGAGCAGCAATTCAAACGAAGTGTGCATGCTTGTAGGCCGCTGTCCAGTGCTTAAGCTAAACACATATGTGTCACTCTTAGCTTCAATCGCCTGATCCAAGTTGGCACCTACTCTCTGTCTTTGAGCCAATCTAGTTAACGCCTCAGAAGCACGATGCTTGGCAATCAACCAACGCCCACCCGTCTTACCGCTTACCCAGATACGCAGGTAACGCACATCCGTCTTGCCATCTGAGTACCACTCGATGTGCTTCCATTTCATGTTCATGCTCTCCCGCCCTGAGCGCATTCCAGTGGTTAAGAGCAGTTCCACATAGTCACGCAGCAACTGCCGCATCTCGATATGGTTCTTGCGTTCCCCCATCAAACACCACTTGGGCATGTAATCCAGCAGCTTGGTTAACTCCTCTTGTGTGAATGCGGGTCTTGCTGAACCCTTCTTGCCCTTGCGACTGAGCCTTGGTATTCCAACCTTGTCACTGACCCACCCCTGCTGGATTGCCAAGTCAATGATGCGGTTGTATGCCGAGCTGTGATTGGCTAGAGTGCTGGATATAGGAATCCTCTTCATCTTGAGATTCCGCCAAGCCTCGTATTCAGCAACCTTTTGTGGCGTGATGCTGGTCAATTCCAACTTGCCAAAGAATGGGATCAAGTAGTTGTTCATCGCCCTGATGTAGTCCATGTTGGTATTGGCGCGGATGCCACGCTCAATCTCAACTTTGAGCACACGAATACATTCATTAGCCAATGTGCCAAATCGAACCGACTTCTGTGGTAAGCCCTCTTCTTCTCTAAATCTAGCTCGATCATAGATTTCGCCAGCCACCTTCTTTGCCCATTCAAGCTGTCGTTGCCTAGTGCTGACACAACGCCACTTACGGTCGAACAGTTTGTAGCGAACTTGCCAAACCTTGCTCGATGGCCTGAGATACAAAACTACTTCACCGTCACGCATGTGGTGGGTGGTTTCTTTTCTGGCACTGACGCGGAGACTATTTATGAGTGGCTGAGGATCAAGCACCCCAGTTTGCTGTTGCAGCTTATGCGCTAGCTGCAAGTATCCGATTTGCGTTTGCTTCAAGTTCTAGCCCAAAGCGTACAGCGTAATTTCTACAGTTGCGCTGGGCAACCTGAGTCCGTGCAAACTGTCCGGACTTTAGTTAAAGCCAGGATGCTATGAGACAGGAAATTCGACACTCTGACTCAGAAAAATTCACATGAACTTCTCAGTCAGAAATACCTGCTGACACAGATGACAATGCATCTAGATGTTGAGTTAATTCCAACATTCAATCGAGTACGTTGTTTCTCTAGCACTCTCCACCACATCGACAACACTACGCTGTTTATCGCTCTGGTTTGATTTATAACTAATGCCATGGACATTAAGGAAGGAAGTCAACACATTTGACTTAATCGCAAAATTGACGTTTTGCGGAATATCGCCCATTGCTTTAAGCATTTTGGCAGCACTCAGTTTGGACTGAACTACGCCAATCAAGTTTCCACGATTGTCAAAAAGTGGACCGCCACTATTGCCGGAATTTACTGGAGCAGAAATCTGGAAAACACGGGAATCATTTGAAACTCCAGACAGAGCGCTAACATCTCCAGTGTTTGCTTGAATACCAGACCCAAGCAGTCGACTCAGTGGGAAGCCAACAACAACGACAGACTCTCCTACTTTTACACTGTTAGCACTTCTTACAGTGACAGCATGACCAGCAACGCCTTTAATAATCGCAAGATCATTAACGGAATCAATTGCAATTAGTGGGTTGGAAGTATTGTTTATGCGGATGTCCCTACATCCTTCTACGACATGGGCATTCGTAACAATCACACCATTTGAAGCAACTCGAAATCCTGTACCAGTCGCAGAAAGTTTTAGATTGTCATACACAGACGGTCTAGCAGCATTAACTTCACTTGGTGGGTTTGACTTGATACCGAGTGACTTCTCAAGAACCAATACAGTTTCTGTTCGGTTAAATTTTCTCGCTAACTCGAGAGGCTTATTGCCCTGTTGACCTAAGCTTGGATCAGCACCAGACTTTAATAAAAAATTCACCAATGCTGTATTTCCGTCTTTGGCTGCAAACGAAAGTGCTGTCGCACCAGAGTCAGACAATAAATTTAGACTGGCACCACCAGCAATCAGAACTTGCGCCATATCTAACCGGGAACGAATCGCGGCATACATCAGTGACGTAGAGTTATTTCCGTCTCGGCTATCTACATTAACTTTTTTTGCGACAAGTTTTTTTACAACTGCAAGATTTTCCTGCCAAGTTGCAAAGTGCAATGGCGTTTGCTTTTTTGCATTAGCAACATTAATGTCTGCATTTTTTTCTAAAAGCAGTTCTACGATGTCATAAACTTCAAATTCAAAAGCTAACAATAGCGCTGTTCTGCCATTTCCATCCTTGATGCTCGTATCAGCTCCTGCCAAGATCAATTTTTTTGCAGTATTTTTATTCCGCTTACCAAGGTCTGAATGTGCGATAGCCAAAGTTAATGCAGTTGCGCTTTTTTCATTTTTAAGATCTAGATTAGTTTTGTATTGAAGAAGGAGCTCAACCATCTGTTCATGGTTAATGTCTACAGCTTTAATCAAAGCGCTACCCTGAACTGGAAGAAAGAGACTTGGATTTGCTCCATTTTTCAGTAGCAAAGTAGCGATCTCTACATCTTCTTTGATGACTGCAAACAAAAGGGGCGAAGCGCCGTTTTTACTGAGCAAATTGGGATTGGCACCCTTATCTAACAATAATTTAACAACTTCTTTCTTCTGACCCAATGCAGCATAGTGAAGCATCGTGATACCAGCATCATTAGCACTATCTATATTCGTATTCGGTTTATTCAAGTGATCTTGAACTTCTTTTGTGTTGCCAGTAAGAGCATGCAATTGGGGGCTAGCACAGCCACTAAGAAATCCAATCAGCAGTATTGCCAGAAGGAAATTTCTCAGGGTCCTAATCGGTTTGGTTGAAATCTTCACAGAAAATTACCGCAGATCCATTGTTAATTACAAAAGGTCTGAGCACCAATTTGCTGGCATGTCTTGCTGTGACCGCTAGTGCCATTGATGTAAGTGGTGTTGCCAATTTGCTGAGAAGTCGTACCGTTGGACCCGTAAGTGGTGTTACCAATTTGTTGGTATGTGTTTCCACTAGAGCTGTATGTCGTGTTGCCAATCTGCTGGTAAGTAGTGCCAGTGTTGCTGTAGGTTGTGTTACCGATCTGTTGGTATGAAGTACCGTTAGAACCATAAGTTGTATTGCCAATGCGGTTGTACGTTTGTGCAAAAGCCGATGAACCAACAAGTGCGAGCACAACAGCTAGGGAAAATTTTCGAGACATAGGAACTCCTTGACAGGCTATCTTCATCGTATATCAAAAGTGTAGAGAAATATTTCATGAGCGAACCTAAGCGCCACAAGCCTAATAGACGCAGAGGACTAGGACATACCTGCCCATACCTTGCTCATGTCGGTTAAACCGACATCTTTCCACCAACCCAAAGTTTTCCAAGTTGGTACCGATACATAGATCAGTGGCACGCTATCTAGGTTGATGGCAACGAATGAACCGCTCAGTTAAGTGATGAATCCGCGCACGGTCAGCACCGTCAGGCGCCTAGGCAGCAGGGTTTTTCAGGGTCTAAGAAAAGAAGACCCACGCTGAACTGAGCCATCAGAAAAATTTTGGAACTAAAAAACAGGCTAACAATGAATTCACAGGGAGTATTTTCATTTATGGGTCAAAATCTGTGTCATAATCTTGGTCTTCTCTCCCGTGCCCGGGTGGTGAAATTGGTAGACGCAGGGGACTCAAAATCCCCCGCCGCGAGGCGTGCCGGTTCGATTCCGGCCCCGGGCACCA
>JAHEEQ010000047.1 GCA_024640585.1 Micrococcales bacterium | reverse complement strand
TCCGTTTGGAATTGACTTGTAGGTTGCATCAGCAAATTTAGCCTTCAAGTAATTAACAACAGACTTTGCACGTGATTTAGCCAATGTGCTGCCCTTCACGTCAGAAGCGATCTTCTTTACGTATGAGTACACCTTGATTTTCACATTTGTTGCACCATTTGGGATTCTTGAAGCAATCTTGTTCAAGATTTTCTTTGAATCAGAAGAAAGTGCAGAGCTGTCGCCACCGAAGTAAACGGTCTTGTTGAACTTAACAACGCTGCCTGGTTCAGGGTTTCCGCCACCAGCGTTGTATGTGTAAGCACCAGTTGCAATGTCTTCTTGCTCATCAGGATTTGTAACTTTAACGTTTACAGCTCCTGCAGAATGTGCGCCAGTTGTGCAAACAATTTGGGTTGGTGTGATTGAAACAATCGTGCAAGTTACGCCGCCGATTTTCACTTCAGCGCCATTTTGGAAACCAGTGCCTGTGATGGTTACTTCAGTTCCACCTGCAACTGGACCTTCTTCAGGATCAATTGAAGTAATAGCTGGAGCCGGATCTTCGGTCGGTTCAAGCTCGACGCCAAATGCAATCGCAAATCCTTCGAAGCCTGAACCAGTGAATCCACTTGTGTATAGCGTTCTTGGACTTGTTCCATCGATATTTGTTTCTACAAATCTTTGCTCAACAGTGAAATACATCTTGCTAGTGGCCGCGCTCCAAATCATGCCTGATGGTGCATCACCCAATGAAAGTGAATCGAAAAGTACAGCGTGACCACTGCCATCGGTGTCCATTACGTGAATACTTTGATCACCATATGATGTCCAGAGAAGGCGATCTCCAACAGTGTCCACAAACAAGCCGTCGATTCCTTCAACAACTGAATCATTAAAAATCTCTGTGCCAGATCCACCATTTAAATAGTTGCTGTCTAATTGGAATTTGAGGATGGTCCAAGCAGCATCGTTACCTGAGTAAAGAATGCGATTCACTGGATCAAAAGCAAGTGACCAAAAATTTGCATACAACATTTCATTATTTGCAACTTCGACTTTGCCAGTTCCATTGCTATTAATTTTCCAAATTTTTCCATCTGAGACGGCAAAAAAGCGTTCGCCGGCTTGATCGGACGCAAGAGCGCTGACACTTGCATCGAAATCTACGGTAACAACATTTTCTGCAGTGTGTGCGATAGGTGCTATGAATAATTTGTTTTGGTATTGGCTGTCTTCTGATACAGATGCGCTCCATGCAACCATGGTGTCAGTTGTAGCAACCTGATCGATTGCTGAGCCAGCTGCCGACCAGAAAAGTTCTTTGTCTTGTGGGTTTGCGCTGATGTCTCCAACCCAAACTCCGCCAGTTGTCATATCGGAAATGAAAACCAATCCGACTGAACTGCCTTGCGCATTTGCCGCACCGCTTAGGCCGGTGAGCGAAAGAGTGATTGCAGAAATAGCCACAATCACCGCTTTAATTTTTGTCCCAAAAATCTTGGACATAGTTCTCCTAGTAGTTGTTTAATTTGAGTAGTAGAACTCTAGTCCAAATCCCGCAAAAACGCTTCGGCATTACCCTGTTTATCGAAAGAATTCAGGTAGAAGTGCACGTCGGCCACAGCAGGTTCCTGCTTCAGTTCCATCACAGAAACGAGCAGATTTACAAGGGTTTGTGAATACTCTGCAACTGAAACACCAGTTACCGATATACCTTGGGCGCGAAGCTCTCCAGTTCTATCTTCATCTAGTAAAACAAGTTTTGGTTTTTTATCCAGTTGATTAAACGCCAGCATGAATTCTTCAGGTGCCATCAAAGAATAAATCCCGTCGCAACCACTCGCAACTATTGAATTAATTGTCTTGGCGTTCTCGGCTCCATCGACTGCTATGTGAATCGAATCGACTCGGATGGAATTTTCATTGCCCCAATTAGTCGCAGCTTGTGCAACATTTTGAACCCAGATTGCATCCGCAACATGTGGCATAAGTACTGTCAGTTTTTTGGCGCCCATTCGCACGAGTTCTGCAAGTGCCAATGGCACAGAGTCCGCGTATTCGGTTCTAAATCTTCCTGCAATGCGCGGGTCATTTTGAATGTAGTCGGTTACAACTGTAAGGCCAGTATCCAATGCTTCGTGCAGGTGCGGATCGTTTTCATGGGTATCAACGACGATGATTCCGGCAAATGGGATTGAGCGAAGTGCATCCAACTCGAGATTTGCTAGTAATACCAATCCATAACCTCGATTGGCAGCAGCAATTGTGACAGAACTAAAAATATCTGCCCAATAAGTACGGTATGCATTGAATTCTGTTTTGCGATCGATTGCAGAAACGAGAAAACCAATTAGCGGCAACTTTCCAGTTTGCAAAGCTTTGCCAAGTGGGTTTGGCGAATATCCCAATTCTTTGGCAATTTTCGCGATTCGTTCGCGAGTTTCATCTGGAATACGATTCTTTCCTGACAGTGCCTCAGAAACTGTACTGATTGAGACCCCTGCAGCACTAGCCACGTCTACTACGCGTACTCGTTTTTTTTGTTCGCTCACTCACCGAAATGTACTGCTTTTACAGTGATTTAATAGGAATTAGAACCTGAAAACATAGACAAACCCATTACAAATAAATACTCTTCCTACAACCTAAAGGGGGAACTCGTGTCAGAAGAAAATGGGAATGAATTACCTAAGTGGGAAGACCCGCTGAAACAAGTCAACTTTTCACAAAACTCCACGCCTGGCGTTGATTCAGTGAAAAGTGGCGGAATCACAATGGGATGTGGTGCAATTTTTGCATTCTTCCCAATGATTATCGCAATGATCAGTACTGCACCTGGATCAAACATGTGGAGTGAAGGCGATTCAAATAGTGGTGGCTCTGCATTGTGGCTGATGATGTTTACGTTTCCAATTGGATTGATTATGATGATTGTCGGTGCTGGAAAGGCAAAAAAGAAATAATTTAAAGTCGCTCAGCAGCGGCCGGAATTTTTTTAACCATAAAGCCAAAAACAAAAACATGGAATGGCGCAACCGCCCACCAATACATGTGACCTAGCAAACCAGTTGGTCTATATGTGGCACGTTGCCTATAGATGGTTTCTCCATTCTCATCGCGATCAACAATTAACTCGAGCCATGCAAGTCCAGGCAGTTTCATTTCGGCGCGAAGGCGAAGTAGCTGGCCGCGATCACAAGTTTCTACACGCCAAAAATCTACTGTTTCGCCTACATACAAATGCATTGGATCTCTTCGACCTCTTCGTAGACCAACTCCACCGATGAGTCGATCTAAAAGCCCTCGAATTTCCCACAAGAACGGCATCGAGTAATAACCATTTTCGCCACCGATTCCTTCAATAATTTTCCAAAGATTTTCTGGTGTTGCGAAAGTCTTTTGTTCGCGCAAATCCACATAAAGACTTCCGCCCGACCAATCAGGATCTGTTGGGAGTGGCTCAGATGGCGTTCCAGGCACTGACGCGGATGACCATCTCGTAATAACGTCTTGGTTTCGGACTTTGTCTAGAGCAAACTTCACTGCAGTGTTGAAATCAAGTAAACCTTCTGCTGGGGGATTTAGAAAACTTCTTACGTCAATGTTTGGATCAACCACAACTTCGTTAACCAATGAATCAACTAGTGGAAGTGCGAGCCGGCGTGGTACAGGGGTTACAAGTGAAACCCAATGTGATGAAAGTCTTGGAGTAAGAACTGGAACCGTAACAATTTTGCGAGGACGCAATCGAGCAACTTTTGCGTATCGGTTCATCATCTCTTTGTAATACATGATGTCTGGCCCGCCGATGTCGCCGATGTGGCTTTCTGAACTGTTTTCTCGACCAGCTTGAACCAAGTAATGCAATACATCACGAATTGCTATTGGCTGCACACGATTGTTTAGCCATTTTGGTGTGATCATGAATGGTAATCGTTCAGTTAGATACCGCAACATTTCAAAGCTAGCGCTACCAGAACCAATGATGATTGCAGCTCGCAATTCTGTGGTTGGTACACCAGATTCTCGTAAGACTTCTCCGGTGTGTTTGCGCGATTCTAAGTGAATACTTAGTTCTGTATTTGCTGGAGAGATTCCTCCAAGATAAACAATTCGTTTTACATTTGCTCGTTTTGCGGCATTTCCAAAGTTTCTGGCCATGATTGCTTCGATAGTTTCGAAGCCTTCGTGTTCAGATAGTGAGTGCAACATGTAGTAGGCGACATCAATTGAATCCAGAGCCTTTGAAAGCGTACTTTCGTCTTCAGCATCAGCCTGAACCACTTCAACTTGATTTATCCATGGATAGTCACGAAGTTTGTCGACGTTTCGAGCCATGACTCGAACCTGAAAACCCTCTTCGAGTAAGCGACTTACCAACCTGCCACCAACGTATCCGGTTGCACCAGTCACTAGCGCACGAAGAGTCATGTGTTGATTCTGCCTCAATTTTTCATTTGTTGCTATAAAAGAAGAGTGGGGCAGTTTTTGACTGCCCCACTCATATGTGCAAATTAGTCGCGGTATTCAGATTCAGCGAATTCTTTGCTGTCTTCCGCTGACTTCATCCGAGCAATCTTGAAGATGACCAGACCGTATAGGCACTTGGCCAGGACGTCTGCAATTGTGTATCCGATTTCTCGATTCACAAATGCGCCTGCATCGAATCCTTCTGCATTCATCGCCAAAATGAAAGTGATCGGGTAAACGCCCCAAGTTGCAATAAGCAAGATGCGCAATTTCTTGACTGTTTCCCGTACTTGTTCTGATTGACGTTCGAGACTCTTGGTAAGTTCAACAAACAAGATGTAAAGAATGTATAGGAATGGAATTGTTGAAAGTGCGCCCCATACTGGAGCTCCAATTCCAAAAAGATCCAATTTTGCATCGCCTGGGTATCCCAAAACGATCATCGCTGCGGCAGCTGGAACCAAACGGTTAAGCAACTGCTTTTGCAACATGCGACCAATTGCAAGAACTGCAACTGTTTCGACAAGAAGCAACGGCACAGTTAGTAGCCAGTCGACGTATCGGTATCCGACGTTGTATGCATACGGATTATTTTCCATACCAGCAAATGCGTGATTGAATGAATCAAACATGCGGAAGTAGTGGTAAGCAGCAATTGCAGTTACGGTTGCTGAAACTGTCACAGCCATTCGATAGCGAGGTAGGACCCGATCGCGCGATATGAATAGGAACAGTGATGTAAAGAGCATGCTTGCCAAGCCAAGTGAAAGCATGTTGTAAACAATGCTGAACTGATTGTCAGACAGCAATTGAGAGAGGTGGTTCATATTTCTCCTCAGATGCGCACGCCCACTCACTGAACATGCGGTCTCGCACCGTTGCGAGTGCGTCAACTATCCGCCTTGACGCACAAATTTGCATCAAAAAAGGCGGTCCAAAGTTGTTCAAATTAGGAAAATGGCTTCAAAATCGTTGCAAACTTCGAGGAATTCTTCTAATCGTTGCAGATTCAAATTTTTCCAGCGCTCAAACCCTCTAGGACTTCTGCGGCGCGACCCTTTAGTTCTGCCAAATCGCTTAGGCGCTTAAGCCCATTTACCTGCTGGCTCATTCGATGGTTCTTAATAAACGATTCTTTATGTCGATCCAGAAAATCCCAGTACAAAGTTGTGAATGGGCAAGCATCTTCGCCAACTCGAAGTTTTGGATCGAATTTGCAAGCCTTGCAAAACTGTGTCATCCGATTTAAATATGCGCCACCAGCTGCGTATGGTTTCGTCATCATCTGCCCACCATCCGCATGCACACCCATACCAATGATGTTTGGCACCATAACCCACTGTGCAGCATCTATGAATTGTTCGCGCATCCAATCCAAAAATTCCTGCGGATTCACTCCGGTAATTAATGCAAGGTTGCTCAAAACCATCAATCGAGGAATGTGATGTACCCAGGCCCGCTCTTCTACGTCTCTAACAACTGATCTGACGCAATTCATTTCGGTTTTACTTGAATCACTGAATACCGGAAGCAGTTTTCTATTTGCATTGAGTTCATTCAGCTCGCGGTATTCCTCACCCAAGAACCAATACATACCGTTTATATATTCGCGCCACCCAATTACTTGTCGCACAAATGCCTCAACTGATTCAATCGGCGCTTTAGCTTCGTTGAACGCTTGCAAAACTCTTTCTACTACTTCGCTTGCATGAAGTAATCCGTTATTTAGGTAGGGACTAAGCAAAGAGTGATGCAATGCCCAGTTGTCTTTTGCAATTGCGTCTTCATACGGACCGAAACCGCGTAGATGATTCTCAACAAAGTTATCAAGTTGTTTCAATGCACCCTTACGGGTAGTCGCCCAAACAGTCTTTGGTTCATGACCAAGTTCCTTCGCCACTTCAAGATCAATATCATCGCGATCATGTAATAAATATTGTGGCCATTCGTAGTTTTTCGGTGGCGGTAAGCGATTGTCCGCATCGAAATTCCATTTTCCGCCAACCGGTTTGCCATCTTCAACCAAAATATTCAAGCGCAGTCTTTGGGCGCGGTAGAAATTCTCCATCAAGAAAGACTTTTGCTTGTCCGCCCACAGTTCAAATTGTTTTCTACTCGTGAGAAAGAAATCATTTTCCTCAAAGACTGCACCAATTTCAGTTAACTCTCTATACTGTCGAAATGAAGAGGGTTCAGCGCAGGTGATTGGTAAATCACCCAACTCTTTGCGAATAGAACGAAGGCCGGAAATTGTTGTCTCTGCTTTTATGTATCTGACGGAATAGCCATCAGCTTCCAACTGCTTGGCAAAGTGACGCGTAGATGAAACAAGGAAAAACAGTCTTTCTTTGTGCCAAGGTCTGCCAGTCAACATTCGCTGGCTTTCGACAAAGGCAATCAAGTCTGTCTTTTTGTTTGCGCCTTTAAGCGCCCCATAATTTTTATTGAGATGATCGAAAGGCACGTAAATTATGCGGGATAGAGAATTCACTTATTTCTCTTGCACTTCTCTGAGCAGAATTTGACCTGGTCCCAATCTCTTTCCCACTTCTTCCGCCATTCAAACGGTAGCTTGCATGTCAAACAGATTTTAGGTTCAAAACCATTCTTACTTTTTGCAATTCTCTTCATTTAAAGAGAGCTGGTTGCAAGCACGCCTGCAAAGATTTGCCAAGCCAAAGCCGATTTAGCAATGAATGAAAGGGTGATGTAAGTGCGTTCTCCCACTAAATAGTCTTTCCATCTGCCGACCTCTTTGTATTGTAGCCATTGAACAAGAGCAAATGAATTGAAGAACAAGAAGAGGGTGATCACAATTCCATAGACAAAGCCAGGAGCTTCATTGGTGCTTCCAGGTGAAAATAGCAACAAAAACATCGCGAGCCAAGGAATGATTCCAGCTATGCAACCGAACCAGAAGGGCAGTAATCCACCTTTTCCTGGCTCTTCATATTTTTCTTGTAACCAGCCAAACAAAATCATTGAAATATTGACACCTGCGATTGCCAAAAGTGCAACAACATCCCATACTGCGTTTATAAGTGAAATTAATACAATCATCAAAGTAGATGAGATTGCATATTCAACCCATCGGGCGATGTTGCGCTTGTTTGCCAAATCGTTTGCGTAGCGACCGAAGCCAGGTCCAACAATCCAGAAGTGAGCCAGCGCGCTGAGTAAAGAGAAAACAGCAACACCGTACGCAATTGGGAATTCAAAAAGTGTCACACTTTCAAACCGTGCACCAGGAATTGGCGCGTCGAGCAAGTAATTGACTGAAACTGGAAGTGCGAAATCGTTTGCCAAGATAACAATCGCAATTGCCTGCAAAAAGTGAAAGACACCAGCAATCAAGTTGTAACGGCGCAGGCCTGAAAGTCGATCTTGCAAAACGGGTTGTGGGTTTGAACTTGCCATCGAATTTCTCCTAGATTGATTTACTACTTTTGTGTCCAAATACTTACATTTTTGGTGAAAGTTTGCCCGGAACGCTTTCCTGTTATGCGCACTTCACATACCCCAATCTTCTTGGAGAATTTTATTTTCTGCTTTGAAACAGTGCAGACGTTTGGCGAGGCAAACAATTTACTCGCACTGATTTTTAGAGTTTTTTGTGTTGTTTTTGAATATTTGAGCTGGTTTGCAAGACTTGCCAAACTCATTGTGCTATTTGTCTTTGTGTAAAGTCCCAATGTCTCAGCGTCTAGCCAGTAATCGTCTGATCCTGCACTATTTGTGACTCGCATCAATAGAGGCAGCCAGGTTTTAGGTGCAAGATTTTTGATAACCATTGTGCGTTTTGTTGTTTCCTTTAGCAGTTTCCACTGTGATTCATCGTCACTCAATCGTGTGTCATATAAGCTATAGGTGAAAGGACCGTCAGAAGAGTTGGTTGGGGCGGTCCAAGAGAATTCAAGACTTGTTGGACTTGGTTTATTTACAATGTCGATTCCACTAATTTGTGGCGAACTTTTTCCATTTTCAACAATGCTAAATTGTGAATATTCACTAAACGGATAGTCATAAGCAGTCCAGTTCTCGGCTGGACATCCCTGATTGCTTAAGAAATACGCTCCCCACTTGAAAGTATCAACCAAAAGATTGTCATTTAGTCTCCAAGAAATATTTACCGTATCACCTTGAACATCAAAGTTGTAGTTGGTGAAGAGCTCTGCCGATCCGTAATTATTAAATCCATATTCACTTGATCCAATTCCGCCGTCCATGGTTCCAGACCACATTTCGTTCACAATATAACTTGGATCTAGTAAGCCATTTGTGTTCTGGCAATTCTGTAACTCTAAATTAAATTGAATGTCACTAGCCGAGACAAATTTATTTACTTCCGACCTGTTTATATCTCCTACAAAAGATGTCCATGCATGACCTTTAGAAATGTAACCTCTCGAAGATTGAGTATTCGACCACTCACCGGCTGTTTGTCCATACTTTGGCCTAACTTCAGCAATGTACCGCTTTCCGTATTCCAAGTTGAACTCTTCACTTGAAATCAACATGCTGGTTTGTGTGGTTGTTCCTGCTTCAACCCAAACATCCGTTCCGAATTCTGAGAACTCAACTTCATAACTCGTTGCACCAAGAGCTTTAGACCAATCGACTTGGAAGCCGTCAATATTCGGGTTAACTTCTACTCTACGTATATATCCATGAATATTTGTACCTTTTGAATTCTGAACGAAACCGTACGCATCCATCGGCTCAAACACATTTCCACTGCATCCACCACTTACAGCTATATCTGCATAAATTTCCCCGGCCTTGACACCTTTTCCATTTTTGCCAGTGTATGTCCAGCTTGCCTTAAGTATGCTGTTTGAAATTGTAACTTTGAAGTTTGCGCTTGCTTGAGTAAGCGTGACTGAATTAGATCCGTTTGTGATTTCAGCTGTGAAGTTTGTTGGAGCAACCTCGCAATCCTCAATCTCCAACCCAATGACCGCTGCTTGACCAACCTTTAGTTGATTTGGGTAGATTCCATAGGTTGAAAGTTCAGCGGCTTTTGCGGGAGAGAGAATTGTCATGCTCGCGCTCATTGAGAAAAGGATTCCAAGAGTCATTAATTTTGACTGCTTCAACATTTCAACCTCTTTAGAACGTGTTGTCGGATTGTAGTCAATTTCAAAGGTTTCAAACTAGGTTTCACCTATGCAGGTTGGCACAATAAGACCGGATTTGGACCTAGCCGAATTGACTTTGGAACTGGGAAAGAACTTGCTCCCGGCTGAGCAAATTCACTATGTGTGTTTGGTCAATGATCGCGAATTTAAGTATGTTGGAATAACGGATCAACGATTAATTTTCCTACACCAAGACACATTGGCGCTATTGCGGTTCATGCCCTATCAACACATGACAAAGCTCAAGTTCAATCTGGGCATGTGGCATATTGAATCCAAAGCCCAACCACTTGCATATTTTGGCTTTGCCCATGAAGACCGCAAGCCTGTTCATGAATTATTTCTAAAGTTGGGTTTACCTATCAGGCACTGAAATTAGATCTGCAGTTTTCGTTTGTATTTCCTCAGTAGACCGCAATAAAGAAATTGGCGTGCGGCGGCGAAGTAAGTCTTCGAGATACACCACATGTTCGTTTTCAGCTATGTACTTGAGTTCTCCAGTTGTGAAAAGCAAGCCCTCAAAAATCAGTTCAGCATCTTTTGGTGAGATTTCCCAAGCTGCCACAATATTGAAAGCTGCATTTGAGTGTCGGCGCCAAAGTTCGGTGGCTAAGTGTTGCGCAACCAAAGGATGGAAATGTTCTACCTTATTAATAAGTGTCGCTGGTACATCTGGATTTGGCTCACCAAACCAGTGTTTGGCAGGCTTTATTGCAATGCCCAATTTTTTCGCGGCATGCACAACTTCGTTGCCAATATTTATACAGTCTGTAATTTTTCCACCAAAAATAGAAATTGCTTTTTGGTTTGCTTTTAGTTCAACAACATGTTTTCTAGATAGTGAAATCCAGTCCACTTTCTCAATTTCAGATTTATTCTTAGTAACCAATGGTCGCACACCGCAACGCTCTGCGATGATGTCAGCTTTTGTAATAGGAATTTCAAGATTTAGGCAGCGATTAGCCTGAGCTAGAAGAAACTCGCGATCTTCGTCAGTTACTTCAACACTTGCATCTTGCGCTGTGGTATCTGTAGTGCCGATAACAGTCCGGTCGTGCATTGGCAAGATATAGAAGAGCCTGCCTTGATTGTCAAAGAATGCTAGAACTTTTTCCTTTGTATCTATTCGCGGCACTATGAGGTGCACACCTTTTGAAATCACGATTTGATTATTAGTTTTCAAATTTAATTTGTCATCAAAAATGCGTGTGTAGGGACCAGTTGCATTCACTAAAACTTTCGCTCGGACCTGAACATCAGAGTTTCCAACTTTGTCGTGAACTGAGATCTGCCAGCCAAACTCATTTTGTTTTGCGTCTATGACTTCCACATAATTTAAAACACTAGCGTTGTGCAGCTCTGCGGTTTTAATAAACTCATAAACGAATCTTGAATCGTTGTCCAGCAATATTGCGTCGTTGTACTGAATAGCACCTTTAGCGGAATCTAGATTCAAAATTGAAATTAACTTGGAAATGCCCTTATTGGAGAACACCTTCGGCATATCTGTCTGCAACCGACCGAAGACCCAGTAAAGAATCGTTCCTGCAAATCCAAGTCCCCGGCTAAAAGGCGAGGTTGGGCCAATGACCGCAAAGAATGGGATTTGCTTAATTCGATTTGGGTATTTCGCGAGGAGTTGGTTGCGGGATTTGCAGAGTTTCCAAACCAATGAGAACTCATAATCTTGCAAATACTTTATGCCACCCCAAACCATGTTTGAAGATTCTTGGCTGGTCATACTCGCAAAATCATTTGCTTCTAGCAAGACCACTTTTACGCCATGCGCGGAAAGAGCTGCGGCTGAGACAGCACCATTGATACCGCCGCCAATAATCGCAACATCAAACTCATCATTCAAAGTCGCTATGGTTTCGGTTCGCTTACGCATAAAGTAATCCTAAGAAGAACCTATGGTTACGAATAAGTAAGTTAGGAACTCGTATGGCGATATTGGCAATAGATGCTGGCACTACTGGTGTTACAGCTCTTGCGGTCGACGAATTTGGTGAAGTACTTGCACGCGGATACAGCGAATTTCCACAATATTTCCCAAATCCTGGATGGGTTGAACACGATCCGGAAGAAATTTGGCAAGCAACCTTGGTTGCAGTTAGACAAGTGCTTTACGGAATCGAAAATCAAAATCTAACCGCGCTTGGCATCACGAATCAACGCGAAACAATTTTGATTTGGGACAAGAGAGACTTCACTGCACCTCGACGCGCAATTGTTTGGCAGGACCGTCGCACAAGTGAGCTTGTCGAAGAATTGAAAGTGCTTGGTCTTGAAGAGAAGATACGAAGCAAAACTGGCTTGAGTTTGGATCCTTATTTCTCTTCTTCAAAGTTTCTTTGGTTGTCCAAGAATGAACCAGAAATTTGGCAAGGTATTTGTAAAGGAAAGTATGCAATTGGCACTGTTGATTCTTATCTAATAGCTCGACTGACTAATGGTGCAAAACACATCACTGATGCCACAAATGCGTCCCGCACCCAACTTTTCAATTTGCAATCTGGAAACTGGGATGATGAATTACTTGAAATTTTCAATGTGCCAAGAAACATTTTGGCTGAAGTAGTGCCTTCTTACGGCGTTTTGGCGACTACGGTCCCAGCAAATTTCTTAGGTTTAGAAATTCCAATTGCGGGTGTGGCGGGAGATCAACAAGCCGCACTTTTTGGTCAATGCGCGTTTGAGGTTGGTGAAAGTAAATGCACATACGGAACCGGTTCATTTATTTTGTACAACACCGGCAACGAACTTAAGCTCTCTACTCACGGTTTGCTTTCAACTGTTGCCTGGCGCGAACCAGATGGCAAAGATACTTTTGCACTTGAAGGTGCAGTGTTTGTAACAGGTGCAGCAGTTCAATGGTTGCGCGACGGTTTGGGCATTATCAATTCCGCAAGTGAAATCGAATCACTTGCAGAATCTGTTGAGTCAAGCGAAGGTGTGGTTTTTGTTCCAGCACTAGCCGGACTGGGTGCGCCGCATTGGAATCCAAATGCGCGAGGTGCAATTACGGGGATTACTCGCGGCACCACAAAAGCGCACATTGCGCGCGCAACTTTGGAAGCTATCGCTTTTCAAGTGCGAGATGTTTTTGATGCGATGGTGAATGACACAGGAAACTCACTTGCGAAACTTAAAGTGGATGGTGGGGCATCTGCGAACAACCTCATGATGCAAATGCAGGCTGACTGTTTAGGCACCACGGTTGTGCGCGGAAAAACCTTGGAAACAACTGCGCTAGGTGCCGCATTTCTTGCGGGGCTTGGCACAGGCGTTTGGTCTTCCAAAGAAGAACTTCGTTCAACCGTTTCGGTTGATCGTGAGTTCATTCCTGAAGATTTTGACCAAGCTCTCTACACAAACTGGCAGGAAGCGGTCCGACGTACGCTCAGCTAAATCGTTGAACGTTGTCACCCCCTATCCATATTTTTCGCAAATCAATTTCGGTGAGACATAGAGGTTAAATATGAAAAGAATTACAGAAATCGAAATGCTTAGCAACTTTCACATAATTATGAATTCAGTAATGAAGAAAGGTGAAAAAGTTGCGGTTTATCGTCAATATAACAAAGCTGTTGTCATCCTCAGATTAGCGGATTACGAATCACTAAAGGCAACAACATATTTACTGAAAAATCCTGCAAACGCACACAAGATACTTACATCAATTAATCGTCTGGCATCTGGCGAAGGTTTAATTAAGGATCTTGTTGAATAAATTTACTCTGGGACGAACAAGCCTGGAGTGACTATTTATATTGGAAGCGAGAAAACCCACCTACCCATCAGCGAATCAATTTATTAGTAGACGATATTTATCGCGGCATTATCGAAGGAAATCCATATTCAGGTTTAGGTAAACCAGAGGCTCTAAAACATGGATTAAGCGGATATTGGTCACGCCGCATCAATTTAGAGCACCGACTAATTTACAAAGTTGTAGATAATGAAATCAGAATTGCATCTTGCAGTTATCACTATGTCTAGCTGATTCAGAGAGAAACTAACTAATTAGTTCAAGTATTACTTCGTTCTTGCGCATGAAACCAGGCTTCCAGGGTGGATCAAACCTTGCAATACGAATTGGGCCTTTAGAAATCAAATTTGCATTTTCTAAAACAGATCGTAGCTCGGCCTCTTTTTCCTTGACTTTGCTTTCACTGGTGACGCCTGAAAAAGTTATTGCAGCGGCTGTATGTTCATTGACCTTTCGAAGGCTAACTTTCGAATCTGAGGGCATAGGCAAATCCTCTAGTTTCATCCCTGCTGGCATGACAAAGGAGACAATCCAACTATTCTCCTTAGGTTCTTGAATTACAGGCGAAGTCATTGCTATGTTGTTTCTTGAAATGTAAGAGACAAGTGGACGAAATCCCAAGTTGCCAGCGTTTTGATAATCAGCATTGACGACCACGTCAGCCAACATGCATTCGTGGTAACGGCGAATCTCCACTTTAGAGTTTGGAATGCGCTGAACCAGATCAAACTTTTGTTCTTCAGTCATTCCCAAAATCATATTCAATCTAGATTTAAAAGAAATATACGCGTGAAGGTTTCTGGCCAAAGCCTCACAAAACACGAAATCCCCTCTCGATGAAGGGGATTTTCTTTTGTGCGCCCGAGAGGACTCGAACCCCTAACCTTCTGATCCGCCTTTGAATCGTCGAATTTCCTGCGGCCAACCGCACGCAACGCCGATTTTCGCCCCCCAACGATTTGCCTCTTCATCGGTATCGGCGTTGATGATTGTGAGTCCGCCTAGGAATTGATTTGATGAAATTGGCCCATGAAGTTCACCGCTTTCATCAACTGAAATCGCGAGATCAATTTCTTCAACTAAACCTCCGGCAAAAACGAGTACGCCCGCCTGTTTCATTTCTGCAACAACCTGGCGAGCTAGAGGGCCTCGAGATTCATACCACTCGGCACTGTGGTCTCCGACCCATTGCTGGTTAAAGTAGATGATGTATTGGGGCATGTTTGCTCTTTCACTAGTTGTCAGAAGTATAGGAATTGGAGCCCGCCAATAAATTAAATCCCCTCACGATGGAGGGGATTTTTTCTTGCGCGCCCGAGAGGACTCGAACCTCTAACCTTCTGATCCGTAGTCAGATGCTCTATCCGTTGAGCTACGGGCGCGTGCGCTCAATTAAGAGTGCGGGCGAAGGATACCCGCACATAACAGGTTTCCTGAAATCGGGGTTTTACGCACAGAAATGGGGCTCAGATGCGCTACCCAAGCCCCATTTTGTAGCCAGTTCTATTTGGCTTTGCCTGCTGCAGTTGCAGTAGGAACTTCGACCAAACGACCAGACTTAACGTCGTATATGTATCCATAAACCGGAATCCCAGCCGGAACAAGTGGATGCGCCTTAATGCGAATTACGTCTTCGGTAACACTTTGTGCTTGTTCTTTAATAGTTAGCCAATCAATGTAGTCTGCTTCAGCAGAACCAGGACCCTTACCAACATCGTAGAAACCATCTGGTCCAAGTGCTGCGGTTTCTAAGCTGCTTGCAAGCAATCCGCGAATAACTTCGTCGGTGAAGAATTCCATTCCGCAATCAGAGTGGTGAATAACAAACCATTCTTTTGTGCCAAGAAGTTTGTATGAAATAACAAGCGAACGAATTGCATCATCAGATGCGCGTCCCCCTGCATTGCGAATTACGTGTGCATCGCCTTCGCTCAAGCCTGCATACTTTGCAGGATCTAAGCGTGCGTCCATGCAAGTCAAAACTGCAAACTGGCGAGCTGGTGGCAATGTAAGATTTGCCTTGTCACCAAAATCTTTTGCGTAAAGTGCATTAGCGGCGAGAACCGCGTTAAGAACAGACATTTATTCTCCTCAGTTATATTGCCCGTGGCGGGAAGTTATGCGCAGATAGATGAGATGAAGAATCGGAATCAAAAAGTCTCAAAATGAAAAGTTTGGGCGCAGATGCCTATTAACTGAGGGCTTCTTGTATTTAAGGAAGACTCGCATCTGCGAAAGTTTTGCAAAACAAAGGCCCTGGATTTCTCCAGGGCCTTGCTTATGTTTCGAGTTACTTACCTTGCCCAGACTTCAACGCGTCGGTTGAACGCCTTGTTGGCTTCAGTTGTGTTTGGTTTCGCAGGTTCGTGACGGCTAAAGCCTTTGTACACAAACTTCACGTTGTCCAAACGCTTGTCTAAGTACATCCAAACCTGGCGTGCACGACGGTAGCTCAACGAAATGTCGTGCGGTGCTGGACCTTGGTTATCGGTGTGACCGTAAACGAAGATCTTCTTGTAACCAGCCTTCTTGATGGCTTTCACAATCTTGTTTAACTTTCGCACAGCAGTTAGGTCTATAAATAGTGAATCCAATGCAAAATTCACCATGCCAAGTTTCACTTTTTTGCCAGTGACTGGAGTTGAATCTTGGAATTCAGCTAAAGCACGCTTTTCATCGCCATTTGAGGCATATGCATAAACATAGATCTTTTTGTTCGCTGCATATTGCTTTTTGAATGTGCAAGAAGTATTTACAGTTGTGCATAGAACTTTGTTAGCTAGTTTTACCTTATATTGAATTGCATTTTCAGCAGCAGTCCATTCAACTTTGGTTTTATTGCCTTTAATGTTTTTGCGTGAAGCCGGGCTTGGAAGTCCGACCTCGATATGTTCTACGACATGAATAACTGTTGAATGAGTAACTTGGTTTCCGTTGTTGTCGGTCAACGTGATTGAAATTGTGTAGTCACCAAGAGCCTGATTCGGATCAACAAGTGTCACAGCACCTGTGTCCGGATCGATCTCAAATAGTCCTGCATCAGAACCACCAAGTGTGTATGTACCTGACTTGGTTGGATTAGCCGGAGTGACAATTATTCCTGATGTGCCGATTTCCACATTTACCGACTCTGCCAAATCAAATTCTGGTAAAGAATCGTCAATCACATGGACCGTAATGGTTTGCGAAGAAGTCTTGCCGTCTTCTGTGATAGTTATTTCTACTTCATAATCACCTTCAGCAGGCAAATTCTTGAACTCAAGCAAACCAGTCGTCTCGTTAATCTTGAATAAAGAAGAGTCTTTGCCACCTGTAATCGACCATGTTCCATTGGTTGCTGTGGATGTAGCTGTTTCTACAGTTTTACTTCCTACTGAAATTTCAAATTCATTCGGTGAAGTTATGACTGGTCCAGCTGCAGGGTCAATTCCTGTTCCCCATCGCAGTACAGAATACGTAGATTCTTTGTATTTGCGGGAGTAGAACATATTTCCACTGTCATCGAAGTCAAAGAGACCTGAGGTTGCGCTCACATAAGGATAGAACCTAAATGCATCGCTCAAAGCTGCCTCTCCAGACCATGCGTTTCCGGTTGTGATGTTTAGAACCGTGTATGCAACTCCAACACCAGGTGCATAGCGAGCCATGTAAAGTTTTTCGCTATCGCCAACTCCGTTTGCTAGCACAAGTTGAGAAACATCTACGTTGTCTGGATTTGGGTAAGAATTTGCATTTCCAAACCAGTAAACCTTTGGCTCAACTTCGAATGCATCGATATTGTCTAATGTGAATGTTTTATTTAAAGTAGGAACACCAGTTGGACTTATGTCGATCAAGCGGTAAGTGTGCTCGCCGACTCCACTAGAAGCGGTTGTTGTCCAAATTAACCTGATTTTTCCATCTCCATCAAAAGCAACGCTGAAATGCACCATATTTCCATAAGAATTCAGTGAGTTTTCTTTGGCTACCTGAACGATGCTTCCATCTACTTTGACCAAAGTAATTGAGACAGTATCTGGAGCTACTGGTTGGAAGAAATAGTTAACCCCAATATTCCCAACGGTATCCCAATCTGCGTGTACAGCAACAATAGCAATATCGCTGGCACTTAAATCCTTTTTCGGATTTACTGCAACGTCTGTCGCTCCGCGCATCCAGTAGTCGGAAGAACCAACTGCAATCTTTTTACCGTCATTTGGTGTGAAGTTTGCAACACCATCCAATGTTCCGTATCCACCAGAAATTCCAGTTACACGTGCAATTGCATATCCGTCAAATGCATTGCGCATCCATTCTGGCGAACCTTCAATAGATGCAGCACACATTAGATGGATGTATGGAAATTCACCCGGTGCACTAAATGCGTCGTACTTTTGACTCCAGAAATCTGAAACAAATGAATCTGGACCCATAACATCAATGCAAGCCAAATCAGATTGATTTAGCGTAACGCGGAAGGTTGATGTGTTTGTATCATCATACGATCCTGTTGTTATTACCATATCGTTGTTATCTGTTTGGACAAAAAACCATTTGTCACGGTTTCCATACCAGCCAATCGAACTTCCATAGTCTTGTGTTCGAATGTCATCACTTGAAATCGGATCAGTGAAATCGACATAATCAGCAGTGCCAAATTTCACGCGTCCATTCGGTCCCCAATGCTCGATCCGAATTGTGTCATTTGAAATACGGGAGGTTGCTAGTCGACCATCAAATCCATCATTTGCAGTGTCGAGTTCGAGACTCTGGTTATTACCTCGACCAAGAAAGTTCGTTTGCGTTCCCGTGGCGTTGTCAAAACTTTGCCAACGTAATGCACCTGGACCTGTAGTCCCAGGAATTGTTGGTTCTGTCGCATCTTCACGTGCAATTGTTATGTCAGCTTCCTCATAATTGAGCGGCATTCCATAGGTCATGTACCTGTAATCGTCATATACACCGCGTCCAATGCTGGAAAAAATAAGCATCATCGCAACAGTGTGGTAAGTATGTCCAACTTGCAATCCTTCGGTACTGCAATCACTCATACCCCAGGAATCCGGATTGCCAATCATCATGCTATAGGTTGTTTTACCTGAAACTGAATCTGTAAATTCACAGCGGTATTTCATTGTATAGGTCAGATTTACATTTAGAGGTACTCGGTTATAACTTAATCCTGAATAACTTTGGGTAAGCCCAATCGTGCTTGCACCCGGACATTCACCAATCACTGACGTGGCGCTCGAATTTACAATCGCAGCATCTGCAGTTAACACATCACCAGTAACCACGTTTGAACTTGCATCGTTTATTTTCACCCCGCGTGCAAGTTGAGCTAAGTAAAATTCCGGCTTTGGATTAGGAACGATTAGCGTGGTTCCGCCATTTGATCCATTCATGCTTGTCCAAGGACCAACACCTAATAAATTGCTTATATTTTGCGTTGAACCTGTTACTGATCCACCGTTTCGCTTAAGTGTCAATGAAGGTGTGAGTACTTGACCAGCTGAAATTTGCGAGACATCAGCGCATGCTGAGGTGCGCGAATTTGCGAAGATATCTTCAGATGTAACTGTGTAGCTAGAAGTTCTTATTTGTTGGTAGACACGAGGTTTAAGTGATTCGAAATAATCTGTCACAGCACCTGTCAATAAAACGCCGTTTTTATAAAGTTTTGGTGTCATGGTCACGACGCCAGTTGAGTCCGGTTGGATGACCATATTTATGTAGTGGCGTGAGTTTCCTGTTCCAGCAACAGAAGGCGCTTTAATGCTTGCACCTTGAGGCGGTAGGTTGCTATTAGTCTGACCTTCCCACATCCATTGTGGCGCAGACTCCATTTGAATTGCACCAGATACGTCCATACGAATCATCATTGTGTCACTAGTTGTAAGCGTCTGTACAAAACTGCGCTTCAATGTGTAGTACGTAAATGCATATGCTGGTAGATCTGGGACGACATGAACGACACCGTTCTCATCCCCATCGCGGATCACATCCCAAAGCATTAAATGGTTCGCATCGCGATTTGGTGTTGACGGAGCAGCTGAAGCTGGCACTGCAGTTAAAGTTGAAAATGTCAGTGCTGCAATTAGCAAGGCAAATATGGATTTGGCAGGTATGCGCATAGAGGTTCCCTAAGGTTTTGGACTATGGGTATAGAGTAGTAGAAAGTGACATTCATTCGACTTTTGCGCGAGTGAAAGCCTTCATCTTCCTTGGCTTGTCGCATAAGTAAGGCCCCGGATTTCTCCAGGGCCTTGCTTTCTTAGTACTTATTTACTGAGCCCAGATTTCAACGCGGCGGTTGAAACGTAGGTTGGCT
>JAHEEQ010000217.1 GCA_024640585.1 Micrococcales bacterium | reverse complement strand
GCTTAAGTATGCAGAAAACCTAACCGCGCCGATGACCATGCCACTTGTTGGAGACCTTGCAGACCTGCAAGAAAAGTATTACATCGGAAAACCTTCCTCAGTAATTTCACCAGATCTTCCTGAAGGAACAATTGCGCGTCACGGTGGTTGGGTGGCATCAACAAAACTAACTGTTGATGGCGAAGAGACGGATTACATCATTAGTGGTAAGTATGATTTAGTTATCGAATTTGCTGACGGAACAATCGGTATTGTTGATTGCAAATTTAGTGCGAAAGACACAAACAAATCCGAGTTCTACCGCCCGCAACTTGAAGCGTATGCACACGCAATGGAAAATCCGGCTGACGGTGAAGGCGAAAAAGTTAGCGTGCTTGGCCTGATGGTTTGGTCTCTGCCAAGTTCTTTGACTGGATCAGAGCCTGGTGTGAATGTGAACACTTCATGGCAACCGGTGGATCGTGACCCTGCAAAGTTTGATTCAACAATTTCGAAATTGCACAAAGTCATTACTGGACCAAAACCAGCAACAATTGACAACTGCAACAACTGCACGTATGTAAAACGTCGCCACCAACTTTTGCTCTAGGTTGCACCAGTGAATTCATTGGCAGATTTTCAAGAGTATCTAGATTCCAAATCTGGACTCCATCCACTTTGCCACAGCACTTTTAATTTCATTGATCTAGATATTTCAGTTCAACATCGAGGCGACGAAAAGTTGCTCGAAAATCGCGACTATCGTCAAGGACTGTCGCTAATAAATCGCCACAACTGGCTAACTCCAAGTGCGGCAGAAATTGCCTACGCTGAATGTGCCGAAGAATTGCTTGGCATTTCGATTTCAGAGCGTGCAAAAATGCTACGCGAAATGACTCTCCGCCTGCAAATTGCTAATGGAAGACTTTTACATTTAATAGGTGTAGTCGGATTTATGGGCGCTCCGGTTGCTGAGCTTCTGGCGATTCGAGAAAAAATTTCTGATTTACACGAAAAAATAACTGGTGTACGTATGCATTCATCTCAGATACGAATCGGTGGGGTCGCTGATGATTTTGTTGAGTACGAACAAGCACTTTCAGCTTTAAACGCGATTGTGCTACCCAATATGGACTTTTCTAGTCTTGGAAATATTGGCATATTGAGTTCAGAGCACAAATCTGAATGGGCAATTACTGGTGTGCCATCTGAAACTCATGACGCGCAAGAGCGAATGCAATTTATTGTTGAGAAAATTAGTTCTTCACTAAAGAAATCGAAACAGGCTATTGAAATTTTGCACACCCTAGAAGGAGCGATCAATATCCAACTGCCAAAAGTCGTGCGTGTGCCCGTTGGAAATATCTACAAAATTTCTGAAAGCGCAACAGGGCGAGTTGGAGTTTGGCTGCACAGTGATAGTGAGAAATCTCCATTGAGAGTGGCGCTTCGAGCACCGAGCGCAAAAAACCTTCATGGAGTTCTACATTTACAAAAAGCGGTTAGTGAAGCTGATTTTGTAGCATTGCTACTGACAGTTCCGATGTGCCCGGGGGAGATTGCGCGATGAACGATTATTTAAAACCAGTTAACGGTAAGAATGAAAATTCGCATACCCTTTTTATGTCGTTCTTAACTATTCTTTTTTCTTGGATGATAATCGCAGTCCTATTTGCTCTAATTCCGTTGACAATCTTTCGCTTGAACCCAACTCCTTGGCAAATTAATGTTACAGAGCTTTCACAATTTATTCCGATTTTTTCTGCGTTCATAGTTGTATCCCTATACTTAAAACGCAAACTACTCACATTCATTACGTCAAGAGGCAGATTTTCCTGGAGGAACTTTTTTATAGGTTTTGTTTCGTGGGGAGGGTTATTAGTTGCCGGCACGCTAATTTCGTTTATTGTTAATCCTGCTTCATTAGAGTTTTCTTTCGATCCAGCAACCTTTTATCCAGCGCTTTTGGCTTTATTGATTTTCGTTCCACTTCAAGTGACCTCGGAAGAACTGATGTTCCGCGGTCTAGTACCCCAGTCCTTAAGCAGAACCAGTCTTTCCCCGCATCTAGTTACTCTTTTCTCAACTTTGATTTTTGCCGCCCCTCACTTGATTAACCCAGAGGCGCAGGACAACAAATTTTGGGCATTACTTGCATACAGTTCAATGGGATTTGGCTGGCTGGTCGCTGCTAAGCGATTCGGTGGTTCCGAAATCTCAATTGGTGCTCATTTCGTTAACAATATTTTTGGGCTTGCCATAGTTGGTTACGAAGATTCTGTAATCAAATCTTCATCAATCTGGATTACTCCACCAGCAAATATGTTTGCAAGTGCGATTGCGCTTTGGCTAACTGTAAGTATTTGGTTGCTGATCTTAAATAAAGTTAAGCCGACTAATTAGTCGTCTTCATCTTCCCATTCGTCGTCATCTTCGTCATCTTCGTCATCTTCGACTTTTTTTGTTTTAGTCGGTTTTGGTTTGACGGTTTCTTTTGTTGGCTCAGAAGTAGCGGTTTCGGTTTCTACAAGCTCAAGTTCTGAGGTTGTGTCGGTAGATTGTTGTTTATTTCCATCTCCAGAATTCGATGGAAGTTTTGTGGAAGTTGGTTTCGGAGTGACACCTTGTTGTTGATTCTTATTTTTCGATAAGTTCGAATCTTCTGATTCTGTGCTAGTCGGCTCGATTGGTTTTCCCGACTCATCGACTTCAATTTCTTCAGCTGAGGGTGCAATCCCGCCAAGCCCTTCGCGGTCATAACGAACATTCATTGACTGATCGAGTACTGAGAAATTAACTGCGGCAGCTCCACCCGAGGCGACCAATATTGTGGCAACAGAAAGCACTGTTGTTGCTGCAATACGCACTTTCGCCTCCTTCAGAGCAAACGGTAGTGACTAAAAGGCAGGAATAGATGGGAGTTTTTCCAAGAAATGTCCAAGTTAAAGTAGTTTTTGAACACTACTGACCAAAGGCACTAGTTTGCAAATGGGACAAATTGGCAAAATGCCCCCATGAAAGTACTCATTATTGAAGATGATCCAGCGCTATCGCAGGGCGTAAGTGAAGGTTTGCGACAAGCGGGCTACGAAGTGCTGGCAGTAGGAACTGCTCAAGAAGGTCTGGACTTCGCACTTGGCTCAAATCCACCGGACATGATTTTGCTTGATTTAGGGCTACCTGATCGAGATGGGTACGACGTTTGCCGAGAGATTCGGGCAGTTAGCCAAGTACCGATAATCGTTATCTCTGCCCGTGATGATGAGATCGATCGCGTTGTTGGACTTGAACTCGGTGCAGATGACTATGTCCCAAAACCATTTGGAGTTCGCGAATTAGTTGCGCGAATTAGAGCAGTGAGTCGTCGAATTGGTGGCGAAGGAGTTTCTGAAAAATCAGAAATTCAACAGCTCGGCGAATTGGGTATAGACCGTAAAGCCCAAAAGGTTTTTGTGAAAGACGAAGAAATTCACCTTACTGCTACTGAATACGAATTGCTTTCAGTTTTGGCAGAAGATCCAGGGGCAGTTCTGCGCAGAACCGAATTACTCGAACGCATTTGGGATACAGCTTTATATGTAACTCCGAAAACGGTAGATGCACATATAGCAGCGATTCGCAAAAAACTCGGACACCCTGAATGGATTGAATCCAAGCGTGGTGTTGGGTTTAGGCTCGATATCCCCCGATAATCCCCCCTATGCGTTTACGGCTTGTTGCAGCTTTTCTCGGCATCATTGTTTTGATGTTGATAGTTCAGGACGTGCCACTAGTTCGATATCTTGATCAAGTTGAACATACCCAGATTTACACCTCACTCGAGCGAGATGCGTGGCGACTAGCCGACTCAGTTGACACTGCAATTACAAACGATAAGACCTCAAGCCTTCAAGCTACTGCTTCAGATTACGCCGATCAAACAGGTGCACGCGTTGTTATCACCGACAAACTTGGAATTGTTTTGGTCAGCTCAGATGGTGATGACGTAGGCACGAATTACATGAACCGTCCTGAGATTGTTGAAGCACTCAGTGGCAACGAAGTGTCTGGTGAGCGCGAATCACAATCCCTTGGTCAAGGTTTGCTTTATGTAGCTGT
>JAHEEQ010000213.1 GCA_024640585.1 Micrococcales bacterium | reverse complement strand
CAGCGCGCATTGCAAATACACCTGTTGTTGCATATGCGACGGTTGATAGGCAATCGATTGCAAAGTTGCTCGATTACATCCGCCCACTTTTGAATATTGGACCATTTCGTGAATTAGCGAAACTTGGTGATGGATTCACACCGCGAGCAGATATCTCTCATACTGTAGACATCTCGGCATGGACAGCATTTAAACGAGCTTCAATGCGAGCCCACGGTTCGCAACGCGTGGGTGGAAACACAATTCGAACTCTGCAAATTTTTTCTAATCTGCCATCAAAAGTTTTCAAACGCGCATTTCACTATGAGTGGTTTCAGGTTGTGACTGAAAATGGTCAAAACCCGCTAAACGATTTACCGCTCAAATAAGGGATAATGCCCGATCTAGCAAGTCACTTTCAAGGGCTGGCAACCAGTTGATGTAGTCATCGCGCCGAAACCACTGCATTTGTTTCCTTGAAAAACGATTTGTTGCGAACACAATTTGTTGAATTGCTTCAGATTCGGTCAATTCACCACTGTTGAATTTGGAAACTTCTGCATAGCCCAAAGCGCGACTTGCTGTGGCTGTTTGGAATAAGCCTTCACTTTCGAGTGCTGCAACCTCTAGAGGCCAACCTTGAGCAAACATATGCTTTGTGCGGTTCTCGATTCGCGCTAAGAGTTCTTCTCTTTCGAGATCTAGCCCGATTCGAATAGCGTTGATAACAGGTTTTTGCTGTGGAAGTTGGCTGGCAAAAGGCTCACCAGTCAATTCAATTACTTCCAATGCTCGCACTACTCGACGAGAATTTTCAGGAATGATGTGTTCGGCAGCAATTGGATCTCGCTCTTTTAGCAATTTGTGAAGTGCCACTACCCCATTTGTTTCCAAATATGTTTCATACTTTTGCCTAATCTCCAAGTTAGTTCCCGGAAACTTCAGGTCATCAAGAACGGCTCGCACATACAATCCAGAGCCGCCGACGCAGACCACCGGAATCCCTTTTCCGTTTAGCGAAGTGATTGCAAGTCTCGCCCAGTTTTGAAATTCAGAAACATTACTCTCGTGATGAATATCCACGACATCAATTAAATGATGACGAATTCCATCTCGCTCATCGATTGAAGGCTTGGCAGTACCTATATTCATTTCTCTGTAGATTTGATAGGCGTCTAGATTGACGATTTGTGCATCAAGCGCTTTTGCAAGAGCTATCGAAAGAGCTGTTTTGCCACTTGCAGTTTGGCCAACAATGCTAACAATTGGAGCGTTCACGCTAGACCAATGATCGAGAAGCTGTGTCTACTACGTTTGCGAGCAACATTGCTCGGGTCATTGGGCCAGTCCCACCTGGCATAGGTGCAACAAAACCTGCAACCTCTCGAACCGATGGGTGCACATCTCCGAGCAAACCTGCATCTGTGCGAGTGATGCCAACATCCAAAACTGCTGCACCTGCCTTGATTACATCAGCAGTGATCACGTGGGCTACACCAGCTGCGGCAACGATTATGTCGGCTTGCTTCAAATATTGATTGACATCTTTTGTGCCTGTGTGGCAAAGCGTGACTGTTGCGTTTTCAGATTTGCGAGTTAGCAAAAGTCCAAGTGGGCGACCAACTGTCACACCACGACCAACAACAACTACATGTGCACCAGCTAGATTTACTTTATATTCACGTAGCAATTCAACGCATCCGCGCGGCGTGCAAGGAAGTGGAGCATCTATACCAAGCACAAGTCTGCCTAGGTTGGTTGGATGTAGACCATCGGCATCCTTGTCTGGATCCATGGCTTCTAAAACTGAAAGTGAATCTAAACCTTTAGGAAGTGGTAGTTGCACGATGTAGCCAGTGCATTCTTTTGCAGAATTAAGATCTTTGACTGCCGCCATCACGTCTGATTGTGTGGCTGATGCTGGTAAATCTATTCGGATACTTGAGATTCCAACTTCGTGACAGTCACGATGTTTTCCGCCCACATAAGAATGGGAACCAGGATCATCCCCAACCAAAATGGTCCCGAGTCCAGGAGTTACACCTTTTAATTTTAATTCTGTAACCCGCTTTGCAAGTTCAGCCTTCACTTTTGCTGCGGTGGCCTTGCCGTCCAAAATAACTGCGCTCATCGGAACACAATCGTACGTTGTCCGGAAACAAAAACTCGATGTTCTGCATGCCACTGAACAGCTCGAGCCAATGCCTGCGCCTCCACATCGCGACCAACCGAAGCCAATTGCTCCGGGGTATGCGAATGATCAACTCGAGCAACTTCTTGCTCGATGATTGGACCTTCATCAAGTTCACGCGTCACATAGTGTGCAGTGGCGCCAATAACTTTTACGCCGCGTTGATGTGCTTGGAGGTATGGTTTAGCGCCTTTGAAAGACGGCAAAAACGAATGATGAATATTGATAATTTTTCCAGCGAAATCGTCGCAAAAATCTCCAGAAAGAATTTGCATGTAGCGGGCCAAAACAATTAAATCAATTTTCGCATCGGCAATCACTTGACGTAGCTGTTGTTCGGCAGCTGCCTTGCCATTTTCAACATCAATATGAATAAAAGGAATTCCATACCAATTGGCCATTTCCTCTAAATCTCTATGGTTACTAACAATCGATGGGATATCAATTGATAGTGCGCCTGAGCGATGGCGAAAAAGAAGATCGTTTAGGCAATGCTCGTATTTGCTGACCATAATCAAAACGCGTTGTAATTCATTTGATGGAGCCAAGCGCCAATCCATCTTGAATTCATTTGCAACTTTGGAAAAAATATTTCGAATTGAATTCAAATCCGATTCACCAATAATGTCGAATTCAACCCGCATGAAAAATAATTTATTGTCACGATCTTCGAACTGACGGCTTTCGGTGATATTGCCGCCGATTTGAACAATGAACGAAGATACTGAATGCACAATTCCCGGTTGGTCTGGGCAAGAAAAACCAAGCGTAAATGACTGAGACATCTATACCCCTTGCCTTGGTTTTATCGAGATAAGCCCGCCTGATGTTGAGGACTCTGCGCCAACTTTATCGCCCGCAGGCGTGTGACGAACACTTATATTCTTATCTGCGATGAGGTGGAATGGTGCGGCATACGTAACTTCAGCCGTAACAACATCGCCAGGTCGAACTAAGTCTGCTGGTCTTGCAATATGTACTAATCGATTATCTCGTGCTCTACCAGAAATTCGCTGAGTTTCTTCATCTTTCTTACCTTCATTATCAGCGACAAGCACTTCTACAAGCTGTCCCATTTGTTTTTTGTTTTCTTCCCAAGCAACTGCGTTGGAGAGTTCGACCAGGCGATTGAACCTCTCGGTTACGACCTCTTGGGGAATTTGATTTTCCATTGTGGCTGCAGGCGTACCTGGTCTTTTTGAATATTGGTAGGTGTAAGCAGTAGTGAATCTAGCTTCTTCTACCACTTTCATTGTTTGCATGAAGTCTTCTTCAGTTTCTCCAGGGAAACCCACAATGATGTCTGTCGTGATTGAAGCGTTGGGAATAAATTTACGCGCATCTGAAATAATCGAAAGATACTTGTCTTGCCGGTATGAGCGACGCATGGCTTTCAATACCGAATCACTTCCGGACTGAAGGGGCATATGCAAACTTGGCATCACATTGTGAGTTTCTGCCATTGCATGGATCACATCAATCGAAAATTCTTTTGGATGCGGACTAAAAAACCGAACTCGCTCAAGTCCTTTGATGTCACCGCAGGCTCTGAGCAATTTGCCAAACGCTTGATTGTCACCGAACTCAACCCCATAGGCATTAACATTTTGACCAAGCAGTGTTACTTCGCTAACCCCGTCGTCAACAAGCATTTCGATTTCTTCAAGAATATCTCCAGCCCTTCGATCCTTTTCCTTGCCGCGCAATGAAGGCACGATGCAGAAAGTGCAAGTGTTGTTGCAGCCAACGCTGATACTCACCCATGCTGAATACGAATGGTCTCTTCGACTTGGCAACTTGGAAGGAAAAATCTCCAAGTCTTCAGCGAATTCGCTTTGGGATTCTTTTTCAATCCGAGCACGTTCTAACAAAACCGGTAAAGCATTGAGGTTGTGAGTTCCGAAGACCACATCTACCCA
>JAHEEQ010000035.1 GCA_024640585.1 Micrococcales bacterium | reverse complement strand
GGGACCAAATTTGCATGATGCTCCATTTCAGAGACCAGAATCTCATCCTCAGGACCAACTACAAATGGCAATTCCGCATCAACCAACATCGCTCCTTGGGCTTTTTTGGCTGTTGCATTTGAGAATGCATAGGAAACTAGATTGATACTTTCAGTGGCATTCTTTGTGAAAACGATTTCTTCAGCATTGCTTCCAATAAATGAAGCAACATTCTGTCGTGCTTGCTCGTAACGCATTGTCGCGCGTTCGGCTAATGCGTGCGATCCACGATGAATGCCACCATTGTCATGGCGATAAAAGTCTGCAATTGCATCGATCACCTGATTAGGTTTTTGAGAAGTTGCTGCTGAATCTAAGTACACCAAACTTTTATCTCCGTGAACCTTTTCGGCCAAAATCGGAAAATCGGTTTTGATAGACGAAGAATCAATCGACATTATTTCGATGCCACCGTGAATTGTTCGTATCCATTTTCATCAATTTGCTCTGCTAGTTCTGGGCCGCCTTGAGCAACAATGCGCCCATCAACAAAAACATGAACACGATCGACTGGTATTTGACGCAATAACCGGATTGTGTGCGTGATTAACAAAACTCCTATTTCAGAAGATTTACGGATGCGATTCACGCCATCAGACACAATCTTTAACGCATCAACATCTAATCCAGAGTCTGTTTCGTCGAGAATAGCGATTTTCGGCTGTAGCAATTCCATTTGCAGGATTTCGTGACGCTTACGTTCTCCACCAGAAAAACCTTCATTGACATTACGTTCTGAAAAATTGGAGTCAATCGCTAAGTCAGACATGGCTGTCTTCATTTCTTTAAGCCAATCTCGTAATTTTGGTGCTTCACCACGAACTGCAGTTACAGCAGTTCGCAAGAAGTTCGAAACAGATACTCCTGGAACTTCCACCGGATATTGCATAGCTAGGAACATGCCAGCCTTGGCGCGTTCGTCAACGCTCATTTCAAGCACATCAGCTCCGTCAAGAGTGACTGTTCCGCCAACGATTTCATAACGAGGGTGACCCGCGATGCTGTAGGCCAAAGTAGATTTTCCTGAGCCATTTGGTCCCATAATGGCGTGAGTTTCACCCGAATTGATGGTCAAAGTGACACCCTTAAGGATGTCTTTTGGGCCATTTTCTGTTTCAACACGAACTTTTAGATCTTTGATTTCTAGTGTGCTCATTACTTCCCTATTTCGATTGATACGGTGGCATTTTCATCATTGCCATCTATGGAAACTTTGTAAACTTCAAGTGATTTGGTGGCTGGCAAACTCTTTGCCTCACCAGTTCTAACATCAAACTCTGCACCATGCATTGGGCACTCTAGGAGACATCCATTTAGGAATCCATCTGAAAGTGAAACTTCAGCATGTGTGCAGACATCATTTACCGCAAAGAAACCTTCTTCAGAATTGACTAAGGCAATTTCAAGGCCATCTATCTCAACTTGATGAACGGTTCCAACGGGATAATCTCTTACAGTTCCGATCTTTTGTTTATTGCTCATTGAAAACCTGCGCGAACAACGGATCTACCTGACCCAACTTATTTTCAACCGCTTTAATTAGGCGATCTTGCAATTCGCTAGATGGAATGCGAGTGATGACATCAGCTAGGAATCCACGTACAACAAGGCGTTTCGCTTGAACCTCTGGGACACCCCGACTCATCAGATAAAAAATCTGCTCGTCATCAAAACGTCCAGTTGCAGACGCGTGACCGGCACCTTCAATTTCTCCAGTTTCAATCTCTAGGTTTGGTACCGAGTCTGCTCTGGCATCTTCGGTAAGAATTAGATTTCTATTCAATTCGTATGTTGAAGTGCCTTTGGCATTGCCACGAATTAAAACGTCTCCAATCCACACTGAGTGCGCATCCTTACCTTGTAAAGCACCTTTGTACATCACATCACTTCGACAATTTATTTCTGAATGATCGACGAAAAGGCGATGCTCGTGGTGTTGACCTGCATCAGTGAAATAAGCTCCCGACAAGACAGCGTCACCACCTGGAGCTGTGTATTCAACAGTGGTTACGAGTCGAACTAGATCGCCACCTAAAGTGATTGCTACGTGGTGGACTTTGGAATCTCTTCCTAATTTAATTGCTTGTTGCCCTGTGAACACAGATTCGCGGTCGCCGTCATGAATCGAAATCACTGTTGCATCGGCACCATCAGCCACAACAATTTCGACAGCTAGTGCCATCGCTCCGCTGCCAGTGTGGTCGATAATGAAAGTGCCCTTTGCGTACTTCTCTGCATTCAGTGAAAGTGAACCAACGCTTCTATCCGTATTAGACGTTGTTGAAATTATTACCGGTTCATCTAGAACTAATTCTTTCGGGATTGTGATCGATTTTCCGTCGGAACTCAATAAAGCTGCAGCGGCTGAGATTCGATCAGCTGCAGAGAAGTTGGAAATTTTCCCATTTGAGATTTGAACTTCCTTAGGTGCAGATATATCAAATACCGGGCTAGCCTCAATTGCACTTAACTCATGGAGTTTTGCGATGCGCTTAAGTGGAGTGAAGCGCCATTCTTCTTCTCGCCCACTTGGGATAGCAATTTCTTCTAAATTTAATCCCTTAAGCCGCGGTGCTAAATCGCTTGGTGGCACTGTGACTGTCATTAACCCACAGCTCCTTCCATCTGAAGTTCAATTAAGCGATTGAGTTCGATTGCATATTCCATCGGAAGTTCACGAGCAATTGGTTCAACGAAACCACGAACAATCATCGCCATTGCTTCATCTTCATTCATTCCTCGACTCATCAAATAAAACAGCTGATCGTCACTCACCCGTGAAACTGTCGCTTCGTGACCCATTGATACATCATCAGTGCGGACATCTACATACGGATAGGTATCACTTCGCGAAATATCGTCAACTAATAAGGCGTCGCATTTGACAGTGCTCTTGGAGTTGTACGCACCTTCTTCAACCTGAACAAGCCCACGGTAGGAAGTGCGACCTCCGCCACGCGCAACAGATTTAGAAATGATGGTTGAACTAGTGTTTGGTGCAGCATGAACCATTTTCGAACCGGCATCTTGGTGTTGTCCTTCACCTGCAAATGCGATTGAAAGAGTTTCACCTTTAGCGTGCTCCCCGACCATCCAAACTGCTGGATATTTCATCGTCACCTTTGATCCGATGTTGCCATCGATCCACTCCATGGTTGCGCCTTCGTGTGCAACTGCACGTTTGGTTACAAGGTTGTAAACATTGTTTGACCAGTTTTGAATAGTCGTATAGCGGCATCGTGCATTCTTTTTAACGATGATTTCCACTACAGCGGAATGCAAAGAGTCGCTGGAATAAATTGGAGCCGTGCAACCTTCAACATAATGAACGTAGGCACCTTCGTCAACAATAATTAAAGTGCGTTCAAATTGACCCATATTCTCGGTATTAATGCGGAAATATGCTTGCAATGGAATTTCCACTTGAACGTTTTTAGGTACGTAAATGAAAGAACCACCAGACCAAACTGCAGTATTCAAAGCTGCGAATTTATTGTCGCCGACAGGAATGACGGTTCCGAAGTACTCCTTGAATAATTCTTCATGCTCTTTTAAAGCTGTGTCGGTATCAACAAAAATGACACCTTGTTCTTCAAGATCTGCTCTGATTGCATGGTAAACAACTTCAGATTCGTATTGAGCTGCAACACCAGCCACTAAGCGCTGTTTTTCTGCATCCGGAATACCTAAACGATCGTAGGTGTTTCTGATATCTTCAGGAAGTTCTTCCCAGGATGTTGCTTGCTTCTCAGTTGATCGTACGAAATATTTGATATTGTCGAAATCAATTCCAGATAAGTCGCTTCCCCAGTTTGGAAGTGGCTTCTTACCAAAAAGCTCCAAACCTTTTAGTCGCAATTCACGCATCCATTGCGGTTCGCTCTTTTTTGAGCTGATGTCAAGAACGACTTCTTCATTTAAGCCGCGCTTCGCATTTGCCCCAGCATCATTCTTATCTCGCCATCCATATTCGTAATTGCCGATACCTTCAAGCTCGTCTACAGATGAACTCATGCGATTCTCCTTGGGTTTAGGTTTGGGATATTTGTGGTGCAAATTGCTGAACCTGAAGCAATGGTTGACAGTCGTGTGACATGTACTCCCAACGCTTTACCGATTACTTCTGTTTCTACTTCGCAAAATTCGGGATAGACGCTTGCGATGTGGCTGATTGGACAATTGTGTTGACACAACTGATCCGCATTTGGAAATGGAGCTGGTCGTACGCTTGCGCTGAATCCGTGATCGGAAAGTTCCTGAGCCAATACTTCAATCGAAGATGTGGTTTTGAATTGTGAGAAAACGGATTCAATTCTTGTCCTAGCGAATTCTTTAATCGCCTGCTTGCCGAATTTTTCTTCCATAAATTGCAATGCACTTAGGGCAATCTCGTCGTAGGGAGCTTCGAAAAATTCACGACCAGTTTGAGTTAATGCGAAAACCTTTGCCGGTCTGCCTCGACCACGACTGGAATCACTCTTGGGACCAAAAGGAGCTTCATCGTGCGAGGTTACAAAACTTGATTCTTCCAACGCATCAAGATGCTTACGCATAGCCGTGGGAGTCATTGATAGTTTGTTTGCCAAGACAGTTGCCGATGAAGGTCCGAGTTCCAAAAGCAATTTGGCAACTCGAGCGGATGCTTGACTGGTGATTTTCACAACCTAATTGTTGCGTATTTCCTCCAATTTCGCCCAATCAACACTGAAAGTAGGATGCTCTCGTGCTCATTTTGCAGGATTTATGCGTCCAACGAGGCGGAAGAACTGTAATTTCAGGCTTGAATCTCGCACTCGAGGCTGGCACAACCCATGCGTTGGTTGGGTCAAATGGAGCGGGTAAAACATCCACATTGTTGGCTGCTCTTGGCCTACTACCAGCTATCGGAACAATTAGTAAGAAATTCATACCCGCACAATTAGGTGTGATTTGGCAAGATCGCGCTTTACCTCTAAATATTTCCGTAGATCGCTGGTTTAAGTATCTTGAATCAATCTTTGAAAAACAAGTCGATTTTTCGCTTTTCGATAGATTCAATATTGAATATAGCGAGAGACCGATACGCACACTTTCTGGTGGCGAACAACAAAAGATTGCAATCATCTCAGCTTTCTTTCACAACCCAAAGATGATTGTGATGGACGAACCAACTGTCGGCCTAGATGAATATTCGAAGATGCAATTCTTAGAAGTCTGCAAAGAGCGAAATGCTCAAGGATCCGCAATCTTGCTTACTTCTCACAATTCAAGTGACCTGGTTTCATTAACTTCGCAAATCACAAATTTAGGTTCGGCAATCTCATCGAACACTTTCCTTTTCACCACTTCAAGACTCTTGCTGGAATCAGAAATAATTCAGATACAGTCAGATCTAGATTTAAAGTCATTTAATATATCCAAAACAGGATTCATCGTTTCTTCTGATACAGATATTTTCTCAAAGTTGGCATTGTTTGCGCATTCGCACAATTTTGCGATAAAGAGTTTCACGGAGCTGTCTTGAAAATGAAGCTAGCCGTCAAGCACGGATTTTTTGAATACGCAACCATATTGCGTCATCCTGAACAACTACTTTTAATTCTTGGAACTCCGCTTGCAACAATGTACTTTTTACGGTTAAGAGATGATGCTTTCGACTTCACTCTTGCTGCATGCGCACTAGCTAGCAGCTTTACAAGTCTTGCAATAAATACAGCTTTCTCGAGGAGATACGGCTCACTTAAATATTTGGCAGTTACTCCATTGGGCATACGTGGCTTAGTAATTGGACAATTTCTAGTTGGCGTATTTCTGCTTGGTTTTCAAATTCCGGTAGTTTTGATTTCTGCTTCGATTCTGGATGTCTCGATGTCTTTTCAACTTACAACTTTAGTCTCGTTGCCGCTACTGATTCTTATGTTCACGCAATTTGCTTTTCTTTTCGCAAGTGTTTTATCGGCAGAGAAAGTGCTCGCTTTTGCAAATCTTGTCTTTCTCACTTTACTCGGAACTGGGATAGCTCTAATTGATTCAACATTCAGATTTCTCCACCCCATAGCCGGGATTACTGCCAAAACAAACAATTGGCTCGCCTATCTTTTATTTTTGTTTGCCTTGAATAATCTGCTAGGTATAGCAAATCGTAAATATTTCAAATGGTTGGATTAGATGTGAAAATATTCGAAAACCCAGTTAATATGCTGAGACTTTTGAAAGTTAATCTTTTCGTGCAGAGTGCAATCATCGTCACTGGCGCAATAGTGCGAATCACCAAAAGCGGTCTCGGATGTCCAACCTGGCCAAAATGTGTTGGCGACTCAATAATTCCAGTTGCTAATCAAGTCGAGTCATGGCATAAATACATTGAGTTTGGAAATCGAATTCTTACGTTCGTTCTGCTGATTGTTGCTGCACTCGTGGTGATTTCTATTTGGCGAAATACATCGTTGAAGAAATTGCGCAAACTATCGATAGCTCCAGTAGCAGGCACTTTCATCCAAGCAATTCTCGGTGGCATAACAGTCCTTACTGGACTTCACCCAACTACTGTGGCTGCGCATTTCCTGTTCTCAATTTTGATTGTCGCCTTTAGCCATCAACTACTCCGTCAATATATGTCAATTGATCAGGTTAAGAGCCGAAACTTGCTTGCAAACATACTGATTGGAAACGCTTTTATCTCGCTGATTCTTGGGACCCTGGTAACAGGTTCTGGACCACATTCGGGTGATCTTTATGCAAGTTCAAGATTTGGTTTCGACCTCACAACTGTTGCAAATATTCACTCAAAAAGCATTTGGGTTTTCTGCATCTTGCTTTTATTTATTGCCAATCGAGAATATATGATTTCTGGCAAGAATGTTCAAAAAAGTTTTCACATTCTTTCCTCAATCGTTGTGATTCAAGGGTTTATCGGTTATTACCAATTCTCACAAGGTGTTCCAGAATTACCAGTATTCCTACACATTATTGGATCGGTTGTATTTTGGATTGCGGCCTTGAGGCTCCGATTCGATCTCAAATTATTGCAAAATTAAAGCATCAAGTCCAATCGCAAAAAAAATTACCGACAGATATGTGATGGAACCATGGAAGAGTTTCATAGCTGCTTTGTCAATCATTTTCTGCTCAATATTTTCCATGGAGATTATTGTTTTTAAATCGTACGCACCTTTTAAGAACCATAAACCACTTGATATTGCCAAAGTTGCATAAATCCAACTGAGGCTTAATAGCAAAGTTAAGGATGTAGCGATCATCACATAGGAATAGAGCAAAATTTGTCTTGCCACAATTTCATCTTCAGCCACAACCGGCAACATTGGGACTTGGGCAGCTTCATATTCATCGCGAAATCTCATAGATAGCGGCCAGTAGTGAGGTGGAGTCCAGAAAAAAACCACGAGAAAAAGTGCGATGGGCTCCCAAGAAAGTGAATTGGTAACTGCGCTCCACCCAATCAAAACTGGGAAACATCCAGCGATTCCACCCCAAACTATGTTTTGAGCGGTGCGCCGTTTCAAAAGAAGTGTGTAAACCCCAACGTAGAAAATAATTGCCAAGGCGGCCAAAGAAGCGGCCAAAGAATTAGTTGTAATTCTCAAAATGATTATGGAAATTGCAGAAAGTATTAGACCGAAAATCAAAGTTGTACGCTGAGAAATTCGCCCTTGTGCAGTTGCGCGCTTTGCGGTTCTTGCCATCAAAATATCAATGTCGAAATCCAGATAACAGTTCAACACATTTGCACCTGCAGCGGCGAAAGATCCCCCGACAAAAGTGGATATTGCCAGAGAAATGGATGGCCATCCCCTCGCCGCAAAAATCATTGTGGGAATAGTCGTAACCAGTAACAATTCGATTATTCGAGGTTTTGTCAAAGCTATAAAGTCACCAACTGTGGCCTTTCTGGCTTCCACTATTGCTCCCATGGCTCAAACCCCTCTAGACCCAAGAATACGCGAGTGGCTCATGGGTAGTTCCCATCGCCTTCTGTAAACTTTGACCTCAAACAGTAGGGACTTTTGATGACAACTTTCACCTGGAACTCAGTAGACGACCGAGCAGTTGCGATGACTCGCGCTTTGGCTGCAGATGCAGTCCAAAAAGTTGGAAATGGTCATCCGGGAACTGCAATGTCACTAGCACCTTGTGCGTATTTACTATTTCAAAAGCACCTACGTCACGATCCGTCGGACCCATCCTGGGCTGGACGTGACAGATTTGTCCTCTCTGTGGGACATAGCAGTCTGACCCTCTACCTACAACTGTTCTTAAGCGGCTACCCATTAAGTCTTGATGACCTGAAAAGTTTCAGAACATCGCATAGCCAAACGCCAGCTCACCCAGAGTATGGGCACACACCAGGCGTGGAAACTACAACCGGTCCGCTAGGGCAAGGAATTGCTAACGCAGTTGGCTTGGCACTGGCTGCGAAATATCAAAAGGCAAAAATTGCCTCTGAGAAATATTCAGACCTATTAGATCCAACAATCTATTGCCTTGCTGGCGATGGTTGCTTCCAGGAAGGCGTAAGCGCTGAAGCGTCTTCATTAGCTGGTCACTTGAAACTAGATAATTTGATCTTAATTTATGATGACAACAAAATTTCGATAGATGGCTCAACAAATCTCTCATTTACCGAAAATGTAACTGATCGCTACAAAGCATATGGCTGGAACGTTATTGAAGTTTCCAAGAAGTCAGATGGCGATATTGACATCTCAGCCCTAGACGCAGCAATAGAGCAGGCTAAAAAGCGCAACGGGAAACCGACTTTAATTCGTATGGAAACCACGATTGCATGGCCAGCACCTAAACTTCAAAACACAGCTAAATCACATGGCTCTGCTCTTGGGGATGCTGAAGTAGCGGCTACTAAAGAAGTTTTGGGCCTAAACCCAAATGAGAATTTTCAAATAGATCAAGGCGCTCTAGACAAAGCGCGAGAAGTTGCAAAGCGCGGCTCAGAGATTCATGCGATTTGGCTCGAACGAGTATCTGAATGGGAAAAATTTGAAACTGATTCATACAAAAGATTCAAGTCATTTGCTGAAGATTTAGACCTTAAAAAAATTGCCGCCGCATTACCAACATGGGAGAAGGGCAAAAAGGTTGCAACTCGCATTGCATCTGGAGCTGTTCTCAATGCACTTGTTCCAATTAGTGATGTATTGCTTGGTGGTTCTGCAGATTTGAGCGGCAGCAATGGAACACTTATTGAGAATGAAGCAAGTTTGAGTGCCGAAAATTATTCAGGACGCAATGTGCATTTTGGTATTCGTGAACACGCAATGGGTGCAATTATGAATGGTTTCGCACTTTACGGACTACGTCCTTATGGTGGAACTTTCTTAGTATTCAGCGACTACATGCGTGGCGCAGTTCGTTTGTCAGCCTTAATGAATCTTCCTGTGACTTACATTTGGACTCACGATTCAATCGGTCTTGGCGAAGATGGACCAACCCACCAACCGATTGAGCATTTGGCATCACTCAGACTGATGCCTAATTTGGCAGTAATCCGCCCGGCAGACGCAAATGAAACAGCTGCGGCGTGGTACGAAACACTAAGACGCGCTTGTCCATCAGGATTAGCGCTTAGCCGACAAGATCTACCTGTTGTAGTGGATGCAGGTGCTGCTTTAGTTGGTGTATCAAAAGGAGGCTACCAGATCAACAATGTATCAAATCCAAACGTGGTTTTGATTGCAACAGGATCAGAAGTTTCATTAGCGCTCGATGCAGCGGACGAACTGGCAAAACAAAACATTGCAGCAAGCGTTGTTTCAATGCCTTGCACCTTATGGTTTGATGAACAACCGGCAAGCTACCGAAGCCAAGTTCTACCGACAGGCATTCCTGCGGTTGCAGTTGAGGCTGGGGCTACTGGGCTTTGGTATAAATATGTTGGAAACGCAGGCCGCGTAGTTGGTATTGATCAATTTGGCGCATCAGCTGCTCCAGATGTATTGGCAAAAGAACTTGGTTTAACTGTTGAAGAAATTGTTAAAACAGCGAAAGAAATAGCTTAAAGCTACTCGCCCATTTCGTCTTTTAATTTTGCCAAAGCTTTGTAAAGAATAACGGCGCTTTCCGATTCCGAGCGACGTTCTTTCACATAAGCTAAGTGGGTCTTGTAAGGTTCATTTTTCGGTGCGATTGGCGGGTTTTCTTTGTCTTTACCGGCAGGCAATCCACACTTCGGGCAATCCCAAGAATCAGGAATCGATAGATCTTCGACATCGAAAGCGAATGAAACGCGAGACTCATGCCCTTCAGCACACCAGTAAGAGACGCGGATTTTTTGAATTGATTGACCGCGTTCAGATTCACCTAATGGACCTGCGCCAACACGGCTACCGCGGATTGCTCCACCACTTGCCATTTAAATTCCTTAAGCTAGTTGAAGTCCAGTTGCAACAATAAGTGCAACCCAGAGAAGTGCGAGTATCAATGTAATTCGGTTGAGGTTGCGTTCTGCAACACTTGAACCACCCATAGTTGAGGAAATACCTCCGCCGAACATGTCGGAAAGACCGCCACCTCGCCCTTTGTGTAGCAAGACCAAAACAATTAGCAGAACGCTGACCAAAATCAACGCAATTTCTAAAGCCATTAGCATGGGTGAACCCTACCTTCTGTACCTGTAATTACTTAAAACTAGGCTGCCGGATGGAGTCGAAACCGTGCGATTGCGACAAATTCATCAGTATCGAGGCTTGCTCCACCAATCAGCGCACCATCTACATCTGACTGAGCCATGATTGAAGCAATGTTGCTGGCTTTCACAGAACCGCCATAAAGAACGCGTACTTTTTCGGCCGCTGTATCCCCATGTGTTTTAGCAACCCAGGCGCGAATAGCACCACAAACTTCTTGTGCATCTTCTGGAGTGGCAACTTCTCCAGTTCCGATTGCCCAAACAGGTTCATACGCAATTACAAGATTAGCGATTTGATCTGCAGTTAATCCCGTAAGACTGCCTTCAGTTTGAGCGATTGTGTATTCAACATGGGTTCCAGCTTTACGGATTTCCAATGCTTCTCCAACACAAACAATCGGAGTCAAACCGTGTTTGATGGCTGCCTTAGCTTTTGCGTTGACTAGCTCATCAGATTCTGCGTGATACTGTCGACGCTCACTGTGACCAATAACAGCAAATTTGCAACCAAGTTTTGCAAGCATTACACCACTGATTTCGCCAGTGTAAGCACCAGAATCATGCGCACTAATATCTTGAGATCCGTATTGAATTTTGAGTGCATCACCGTCTACAAGAGTTTGAATGCTTCGAATGTCGGTAAATGGCGGAATAACCGCAACATCAACCGCTTCGAAATCTTCATTGTTCAATGAAAATGCGAGTTTCTGAACCAAGCCAATTGCTTCAAGATGATTCAGATTCATTTTCCAGTTTCCCGCCATTAGCGGTTTACGCGAAATCATTAATCCTCCAAAACAGATATTCCAGGAAGGTTTTTACCTTCGAGGAACTCAAGTGACGCCCCACCACCGGTAGAGATATGGGTGAATTTCTTTTCATCAAGTCCAAGTACGCGCACAGCTGCAGCGCTATCGCCGCCGCCCACCACGGTCATTGCGTGGCTTTGTGTCATTGCAGTTGCGACAGCTTTTGTGCCGGCTGCAAACGCTTCCATTTCAAATACTCCCATTGGGCCATTCCAAACAACTGTTTTGGAATCAAGAATTGCCTTAGAAAATTCTGCAGATGATTCTGGTCCGATGTCTAATCCCATCCATCCAGCTTCGATATCTTGAGCTGAAACAACTTTGTGATTTGCATCTGCTGCGAAGGCATCTGCAACCACAATGTCTGTGGGTAATAAAACTTTGACATTGCGTTCTTTGGCTGTTTGCAAGAAGCCTTTAACAGTTTCTAGTTGTTCTTCTTCTAGCAGAGAATTTCCAACTTCGAATCCTTGTGCTTTCAAAAACGTGAAGCACATTCCGCCCCCAACAATTAAGGTATCAACTTTCGTCAGCAAGTGACTAATTACGCCTAGTTTGTCTGAAACCTTAGAACCACCCAAAACCACTGTGTAAGGACGATCTGGATTTTCTAAAACTTTTTTGAAAACTTTTGTTTCGGCTTCGACTAGTAATCCTGCAGCGTGCGGCAAAAGTTTCGCAACATCTGTAACAGATGCCTGCTCACGATGCACAACACCAAAACCGTCACTAACAAAAATATCAGCAAATTCAGCAAGCTCTTTTGCCAAACCTTCACGCTCTACTGCCACTTTGGAAGTTTCACGAGCATCAAATCTGACATTTTCCAATAACAAGACCTCACCAGCATTAAGCGTTGAAACCTTTTCTTGGGCATCTACACCAGTTAAATCAGTCGCGTAAATAACTTTTGCAGTTAATAACTCGCCAAGTCTTTTCGCAACTGGTTCGAGTGTGAATTCTGGAGCGGGTTCACCCTTTGGCCTGCCTAAATGTGCGGTCAAGATAACGCTTGCGCCACCATCTAACAGTTTTTGAATTGTTGGAAGTGCGGCGCGAATGCGACCGTCGTCGGAAATCTCTCGAGGTTCAAAACCTTTTTTGAAAGGGACGTTGAAATCTACGCGTACTAATACCCGACGACCGGCCACATCCAAGTCGCTCAAGGAGCGGATGGTCACAGTGATTTGCCTACAAAGCCGACTAGATCAACAAGACGGTTTGAGTATCCCCATTCGTTGTCGTACCAAGATACAACTTTGACTGTGTCTCCGTTTACATATGTCAATCCTGCATCGAAAATACTTGAAGCAGGCGATGTCACAATATCGGAAGAAACGATTGGGTCTTCGGTGTATTCCAAAATACCTTTTAGCGAACCTTCAGCAGCCTTTTTGATTGCTGCATTAACTTCTTCTTTGGTCACTTCGCGACCAAGTTGAACTGTCAGGTCAGTTGCAGAACCAGTTGGAACAGGAACGCGCATCGCATATCCATCAAGTTTGCCCTTTAGTTGTGGCAAAACAAGCGAAATTGCTTTTGCAGCTCCTGTTGTTGTCGGGATCATGTTGATTGCGGCTGCGCGAGCACGGCGTAAATCTTTATGTGGGAAGTCAAGAATTACTTGGTCGTTTGTGTAGGCGTGAATTGTTGTCATCATGCCTTTGACGATGCCAAATTCTTCATCCAAAACTTTTGCGAAAGGAGCGAGGCAGTTTGTTGTGCAAGAAGCATTTGAAATCACATGGTGTGAAGCTGGATCGTATTTGTCGTGGTTTACACCCATAACGATTGTGATGTCTTCACCTTTTGCTGGTGCGGAAATGATAACTTTCTTTGCTCCAGCCTTAATATGTGCAGCTGCCTTGTCCGCGTCAGTGAAGTGACCAGTTGATTCGATCACAACATCTGCGCCAAGAGCAGCCCATGGAAGATTTGCAGGATCACGATCTGCAACTACTTTGAAAGATTTGTTGCCCACTTTGATGGTGTCACCAGAAACCGAAACTTCTTGGTTCAAACGTCCCAAAATGCTGTCGTACTTCAAAAGATGAGCAAGGGTGTTGATGTCTGTTAGGTCATTGATTCCTACTACTTCAACATCTGCGCCTTGAGCAAGCAATGCGCGGTAAAAATTACGTCCGATACGGCCAAAGCCATTGATACCGACCTTAACGGTCACGTCAGTCTCCTTTTATAGCTAAGTCACAAATGTGACTTTCATGAGTGAGCGGCCAAGATCGACATTGAAAAGGCCCGAACAGACCAAGTCTACCTAGAAGTTCGCTCTCAAGTCTTCAGCCCTATGTCCGCTTGGTCACAGAGGCACAAGGCTTAGAAGTCACTCCGAATCGAGTAAATCCGGGGTTACGGCCTGCTCAGTATCCGCAATTCCTAGTTCGGAAGCACGTTTATCGGCCATGGCTAAAAGGCGCCGAATTCGACCAGCAATTGCATCCTTAGTCATCGGCGGGACCGCCAAGGCACCTAATTCCTCAAGGCTGGCTTGGCCATGTTCAACTCTTAATTTGCCTGCTTCAAGCAGATGGTCTGGAATATCTGTTCCCAAAATTTCCAAGGCGCGTTGAACTCTTGCGCCTGCAGCGACGGCAGCTCTAGCGCTTCGGCGCATATTCGCGTCATCGAAGTTTGCCAATCTGTTGGCCGTGGCTCTAACTTCACGGCGAATTCGGCGCTCTTCCCAATTCATAACATTTTCGTGAGCACCAATGCGAGTCAGGATAGCCGAAATAGCATCTCCGTCACGAACAACAACACGATCTACCCCGCGCACTTCGCGCGCTTTTGCAACAATGTCTAAACGTCGAGCGGCTCCCACCAATGCAAGGGCTGCCTCTCCGCCAGGGCAAGTTATTTCTAGTGCACCACTTCGTCCGGGTTCAGTTAATGATCCATGTGCCAAAAATGCACCGCGCCAGGCTGCTTCAGAATCACAAACTCCTCCGCTAATAATTGACGGAGATAAACCACGAATCGGTCTGCCATTTGCATCTAGTAGACCAACTTGTTTTGCTAGTCGATCTGCGTTTGTTGTGATTCGAACGACATAACGACTACCTTTTCGAATTCCTGAAGGTTGCAAAACAGAAAGTTCTGACTCTTGACCAAATAGTTCGAGAAGGTTTTGACGTAGACGTCTAGCAACTGATGCTGTATCAAGTTCGGCTTCAACGATTAAGTTACCCGCAACTATGTGAATACTCCCGCCGAAACGCAAAAGCGCACTGACTTCTGCTTTTCGACAACAAGCTTTTCCAAATGGCAAATGCGCTAATTCATCTTTAAGTGCTGAAGTCATGGCCATAACTATCCCTCCTGGCTATTGGACAACTCTAGGTATTGCCTTAAAACCCTGCCCAGCAGGGCTGGATCATGTGTATCAATTTTTGATTCATTTTCAACTTTAGCAACCAATATATTGTCACAAATCTCTTTTGCAGCAATTTCGAACTCAGGGCTCAAATTCTTCTCGTCAACAATTATCGCTCCGAATTGCAATCTAGGTTCCATTTCGCGCAAAACTTTGAGGTGCTCGGCAGGGGTGAAACTTTCTGTTTCACCAGATTGGTTAGATAAATTGGTGATCAAAATCTTTTTCGCCTTGGATGCAACTAACGCATCTGCAAGTTCAGGAAGTAATAGATGATTGACCACACTTGTATACCAAGAGCCTGGACCCATAACTATTACATCAGCTTGCGAAATTGCATTTAGAGTTTCGGGGCACGCTTTTGCATCTTTTTGTTCAAAGCTCAAATTCTTGATGCGTCCACGTACAGTTGCTACCGCAACTTGTCCTTGCACATTTTGCAATTCACCGTTCGAAGTTTCTACTTTGGCATTGATATCTAATGGCTGCAGGCTAAGCGGTAGCACTCTCCCTTGAGCTTCTAGTAAATCACAAACCGCATCAAGACCAGCAATTATGTTTTCGTTTTTCTGCCAAAGAGAGGTTATTAATAGATTACCGAGAGCGTGTCCACTAAGGGTTCCGTCACCACTAAATCTGTGTTGCAAAACATCTGCCCACATTCGGCCATGTTCAGAATTGCTACAAAGAGCAATCAGTGCCATCCGTAAATCTCCAGGGGGAATGACATCGAATTCTGCGCGCAATCTCCCGCTACTTCCGCCGTTATCAGAAACTCCAACAATTGCGGTTAAATTTAAAGTTAGAGTTTTCAACGCCCGCAAAGCTGCAGCTAGCCCGTGGCCACCGCCTAATGCGACAATCTTTGGATTCGAATTGATCATTCACGACCTTTGTCGCGGTGGGATACGTAGCACTCTACGCCTTCCTTAACGAAACGAGCTGCCATATTTTCTGCGATTGAAACACTTCGGTGCTGGCCACCTGTGCAACCAATTGCAACCGTTAAAAAGCGTTTTCCTTCTTGCAAATAGCCGTCTGTTGCATTTCGCAGTAATTTTGAAAAATCGGAGAGAAAATTCGACGCCGCCGGCTGGTTCATCACATAATCGTTTACGGCTGAATCTGTACCTGTTAGTTGCCTTAAATCTTCTTGCCAATATGGATTCGGCAAAAACCTTACATCTGCGACAAAATCTGCATCGATTGGTAATCCGTATTTGAAACCAAAAGAAATAATATTTACACGTAGTTTGGCATTATCAAAATTGAAAGCGGCTTCAATTTTTCGCCGCAAGTCATGAACATTTCGTTCACTAGTATCAATAATCAAATCAGCTTTTTCACGTAGATTTTGCAACTGCTTGCGTTCAGCTTCGACGGCAACTGCGAGTGTTCCAGTGCCTTGAATGGGATGCGGCCTTCGGGAAGATTCAAATCGGCGAATAAGTACGTAATCCGAAGCTTCTAGGAAAACTAAAGTTGTTTTAGAAACAGATTTGGACAACAAATCAAATTCATATTCAAGAGAATCGAAAAGTTTCCCGCCACGTGAGTCAGCAACTATTGCTATTCGCTTGATTTGATTTTCTTTTGAAACCAATTGCAAACTCTGCATCATTAAAGATGGTGGAAGGTTGTCTATCACGAGAAAACCCAAGTCTTCTAGGGCGTGTGCAGCAGTCGATCTGCCAGCGCCGGCCATGCCCGTGAGGACAACTACCTCTACATCAATTCTCACGAGGTTACTCTTACAGACGCGTCAAGCACCCTCTGAAATCTCACCAGTACTCACATTTACGGCGATTTGAGAAGGCATTGCTGCTAGGTGACTGTGAATACTATTTGCCAAACTTGGGCCAATACCTGGGCAAGCTGAGATATCTTCCAAACTTGCTAATCGCAGCTTTTTTACCGAGCCAAAGTGTTTTAACAAGTCCTTCTTTCGTTTCTCACCAAGATTGGGAATTTCATCGAGCAAAGAACTTAGCAGTGAACCTCGCTGTTTGGTTCTCTGGAATGTGATTGCAAATCGGTGAGCTTCATCTCGAATTCTTTGCAGCAAAAATAATCCTTCGCTATTTCGTGGGAAAATTATCGGATCTGCTTGGTCTGGTTTCCATATCTCCTCGAGTCTTTTTGCAATGCCCACCACAGGTACATCAATTCCTAATTCAAATAATTTGGCACTTGCCGCATTAACTTGGGGTTTTCCGCCATCAACTACTAAAAGTTGCGGCGGGTAAGAGAATCCTTTGCGATTTTCAACACTTTCATCTTCGACCCGTTTAAACCGGCGCTCTACCACTTCAGCGATACTTAAAACATCGTTATTTCCTTGACCATGCTGCATTTTGTATCGCTTGTAATCTCTCTTTACAGGTAAGCCATCTTCAAATACCACAAGAGAAGCAACTACATTGTTTCCGTCTAAATGCGATACGTCAATACACTCGATACGCAATGGAATATCTGCTAAATCCAATTGTTGACCAATCTCCGTGAGCGCTTGGCCTCGCGCGGCTATGTCTGCACCTCTCCTGCTTCTATAAGTCTGAAGATCAGAATCAGCATTTTTCATGCAGGTCTCAAGTAGATCTTTTTTGATTGCTTTTTGTGGAACTCTAATCAGAACCTTTTTGTTGGCTAGAGTTGTTAGCAGTTCAGTCGCAGTTACAAGATTTTCAGGTTCGTGGCTGACCAATATCTCTGCTGGTGGAATTTCGCCACCATCAAGAAAGTAAATCTGCAAAAGCACTCGCATCATCAATTTAGATGTGGATATGTCTTCGGGTTTGTCTGCGATGAAGCCTCTTTGTCCAGTTATACGACCCGCCCGAACGTGAAAGATTTGTATGGCAGCTGCTAGTTCATCTTCGGAAATCGCAATTAGATCTGCATTGGTGGTTGGTTCAAGAACGACTGCTGACTTTTGCATAATTGCTTCGATGGCCAAAATATCATCGCGATATCTTCCAGCGATTTCGTATTCCTGCTTCGCGCTTGCAACATTCATATCAGTCTTCAATTTAGACAAGACCTTTTTAGAGTCACCATCTAGTAACTTGATGAATCCATTTACCAGTTCTCTGTGACTGTCGCTTTCAATGCGACCAACACATGGTGCGCTGCACTTTTCTATATACCCAAGCAGGCAGGGACGATTAGACGCGGCAGCGCGCCTGAAAGTGCTGTCACTACATGTGCGAATTGGAAAAACGTGAAGTAGCCGATCAATGGTTTCACGTATTTGCCATGCTTGAATGTATGGTCCAAAATATTTAATACCTAGCTTTCGTTCACCGCGAACAACCATAATTCTGGGAAATTCATCCTTAATTGTTATTGCTAACCATGGATATGACTTGTCGTCTCGGAAACGAACATTAAACCTTGGGTTATAAGCATTAATCCAGCTGTGTTCAAGTTGGAGTGCTTCAACTTCACTTTCAACTAGCACCCAATCAACCCTCACTGCGGTTTGAATCAGTTTTTGGGTTCGCGGATGAAGTTCTGCGATATTTGTGAAGTATGAAGTTAGACGATTTCTTAAGTTTTTGGCTTTTCCCACATAAATTACTTTGTTCGTCTTGTCCCAATAACGGTAGACGCCAGGTGAAGTCGGAATTTCACTCGTTGCTGGTCGCCATTGTGAAACATCCATAATTGCTACTTCAAAATAGTCTTCAGGAACTTACCAGTGTGGCTAGCTGACACCTTTGATATGGCTTCAGGTGTTCCTGTAGCAACAACAGTTCCACCTTTATTTCCTCCCTCAGGGCCCATATCAACCACATGATCTGCACATTTGATGACATCGAGATTATGTTCAATCACTATGACTGTATTTCCTTTGTCTACCAGACTTTGCAAGACGATGAGGAGTTTGCGGATATCTTCGAAATGTAAACCAGTGGTTGGCTCATCAAGTACATAAATCGTTCGACCAGTAGAACGTTTTTGCAGTTCACTTGCCAATTTAACGCGTTGGGCTTCTCCACCCGAAAGTGTCGGAGCAGATTGTCCCAAACGCACATAGCCAAGGCCAACGTCGAACAATGTTTGAAGGTGTCTTGCGATAGGCGGAATGGCACTAAAGAAATCTAAGGCTTCTTCAATAGGCATATTCAAAACCTCGGATATGGTTTTTCCTTTGTAATGAACTTCTAAAGTTTCTCGGTTATATCTAGCTCCATTACAAACTTCACACGGAACATAAACGTCCGGTAAAAAGTTCATTTCAATACGGATAGTTCCGTCTCCATTACAATTTTCACAACGACCGCCTTTAACATTAAACGAAAAACGCCCTTGTTGGTAGCCGCGCATTTTTGCTTCAGCAGTGTCCGCAAATAATTTACGAACATGGTCGAAAACACCTGTATAGGTTGCTGGATTAGATCTCGGCGTTCTACCAATAGGGCTTTGATCAACATGAACAACTTTGTCGAGCTGCTCCATTCCTTTAATGCGTTTGTGCTTTCCTGGAACTTCGCGAGCATTGTTTAGGTGACGCGCCAGAGAGTTGTACATGATGTCATTTACTAAAGTGGATTTGCCAGAACCGCTAACACCCGTAACCGCGACGAAGCAACCTAGCGGAAATTCCACATCGATATTCTTTAGATTATTCTCCTCGGCGCCTTCGATTCGGATTGTTCTATCTTTAACTATTGGGCGTCGTTTTTTCGGCACTTCAATCGACCTACGACCTGAAATGAAATCACCAGTCACAGAACGTTTCGAATTCAGCAATTCTTTTAGCGGTCCACTAACAACAACTTCGCCACCATGTTCCCCAGCTCCTGGACCAATGTCCACAATCCAGTCAGCAGTACGGATTGTGTCTTCATCGTGCTCGACCACAATCAAAGTGTTGCCCAAATCCCGCAAGCGCACCAATGTTTCAATCAATCTCTGATTGTCTCGTTGGTGTAAACCAATAGATGGTTCATCAAGTACGTATAAAACCCCGACTAGACCGGAACCAAT